>JAYTNY010000405.1:0-5822 GCA_043748055.1 Roseobacter sp. | reverse complement strand
TTGAGGCAATCCGAAAGATCGTGTCACGCCGCATCGGCTTGTTGCCGCCCACCGTCTTCATGCCAATCGCGTCCACATGCACCTCGCCGCGTCGGCTGACCAGCGTGACAAGGCCGGGTAACGTGCCGCGCTGCACATGGTCGGCCAACACATCATGCATGCGCACGAGTCGTGATTGCGATAGGCCTCCGGTAATATTTTTCATATTGATTCATCTCCCTTTCCGTAATAGAGCAAGACGTTGCCGTTTCCGAATGTACGCGTCTTTCGCAGCTTCAACTTGATGGTGTGATTGACGTCTTGAAACAGTGGTGTGCCGTGGCCGATGAGCACCGGGTTGATCATGATGCGGTGTTCGTCGATCACGCCCGATGACACGAGCGATGCGATCAGGTTGGCGCTGCCGAAGATAGCGATGTCCTTGCCCGGCTGACTTTTGAGCTTGTTGAGTTCTTCGGACACGTTCGCGCTCACCAACCGCGTGTTATTCCAGTCAGTGGCTTGCAACGTCCGCGATGCGGCAATCTTCGGTATGCTGTTCATCAAGCCTGCCACCATCGGGTCGTTTTCCAACGCGAAGGGTGTGGGCCAAAAGCTGGCCATGCCCGCATAGGTGACGCGACCGAACACGAGCGTGCCAATATCATGCAATTGCTGAACGGCGAAGTCGTTAAATTCTTCGTCTACATTGTGCCAATCGATGTCACCGTTTTGCCCCTCGAAAAACCCATCGAGGGTGACCATATTAAAAGTAAACAATTTTTTCATGCGTGTCCTCCGCAATCATACTTAAGCAGGTTGTGCGTCGAGCCATTGTTCCTGCGGTGGATCACTGCGCGGTGTTCCGCGCCAAGATGGGTTTGACCTTCCAGCGCATATAAGCCACAAAGGTGGCGACCACAAACAGGATGGCCGTAGTTACAGCGGAACTCGTCTCGCCGCGCATGGCGTGGAATACAGAAGCGCTCGCCATCAGGATCATCAACCCAGCCGCTGCCCAAGAAATCAGCCGGGGCTGAATGCGGGTGATGCCTGGCAAGGTGAGACCGATTGCCGCCAGCACCTCTGCCACACCGATAAACAGACGTAGGGCTGGTGGCGTCGTCGAATTTATTACCTCCATCATTTCTGCGGGCGGCGAGAGAAAGAACACACCGTGGGCCAAGAAGGCCGCAGCCAGCAAGACCTGTAGCACCCATAAAACGATGCTCATTGCGTCGAACCTGTTCGTCGAACGATCTTTTGAGATGACCTTATTCATGATTTTCTCCTTTCAAATTGTGAATTGTTGACAACCTGATCGTTGTCTTCAGTTGAATTCCCATGGTGATTCGTTTGCTCATTTGACGCTAATAACTCCTCCTTTGGTTGGTGTCTCGCTGCCTTCAAGCGCGAGCAGCACCAAGCCCAACCGATGAACCTTCATCAGCACGCCATACAGGGCAGCTTGATCCAGCAACATCCCCGACAGCACAGTCGTCCCCACTGCCTCGTGTTCAATCTGCAACGGCGCAAACCAGGATTGCCAGGACGAATCCAGATGGCCTTTGACGCGGATGCGATAGTGCATATGTCTCCTGGGGAGTTGATGAATACCTATGGCCAGCCCACGCCCGGCGCAGGAGCCGTGGCAGTCAGCACTTGGCCTGTAAGCGCCGGGTTGGCCACGTTCTCCGGCTCGCCCCACGCGTTCGCCATCATGAACAGCGTTCGCTTGTCCACGCCGCCCAGCATGCATGCGAAGCAGCCACGGTCAAGGTCAATTGTTTGCAATACCTCGCCGCCTTCGCGGACGCGGACGCAGCGCTTGTTGGGTACGTCGGCGTACCAGATGGCATTCTCCGCGTCTAGGCAGATGCCGTCGGGGAAGCCATCCAGATTGGCCCAGGCACGTCGGTTCGACAGGCTGCCATCGGCGGCGATGTCGAACGCGGTGAGCTTATTGCCGTAGGACTCGGCCACGATCAGCGTCTTGTTATCGGGCGTCACCGCCATGCCATTGGGGAAGGCGACGCCATCGGCCACCTGCCGAACAGCGCCATCCGGTGCCACCAACGCGACGATGCCAGGAGCAAACTCGCCGTCGGGATAGTCGAAGCCGATGTTGTTGAGATAGATGTTGCCCCGGCCATCTACGACGATCTCGTTCCACGGGTGACGCGAGAGGTGGGTCAGGTCGGCATGAATTACCAGTGACGCATCGGACTCTCTGCGCAGCAGAAGCCCGTTGCTGCCCGAGACGATGAGCAGCCGCCCGTCGGGCAGCCAATCAATGCAAAAGGGAAGGATGTCCGGCAAGCGGGCGATGACCTCGCTCTTACCTGCAAGATCGACGGCCACGACCTCGTGCGCGACCCAGTCCGAGAACCACAGACGGCCCTCATGCCAACGCGGCGATTCGCCGAGCGCGATCCCGGTCATGAGGATTTGCAATCCAGATTTGGATTTCATTTCATCATCTCCTTACTCCTCGTTACTCCTCGTTTGGGAATGCTCCTTAGCTTGGCACGCCTTACGACTGACTGTTGGTCAAGTGCTGCGCGATCTCCCAAACGTTGCCAGCTGGGTCGGCAAATGCCGCTGTGCGCCGCCCCCAGGGGCGATTCATCGGCCCGTTGAGTAACTTCACGCCGTGCTGTTCAAGCTCGGCACACACGGCATCGGCATCCTCTACCTTGATCGTGAACAGGAGACGAGTGCCTGCTCCTTGCGTGGCAACCGTAGACGGTTCGACGAGCTTGTGCGCCTCGGTCGCCTGAAGCAGGTTGATCATCACGCTGCCCAATGTCATGACCGATGAAACCGCATCCTCGTAGACGACCTCGTGGCCAAACACCTTCTTGTAGAAGGCCCTTGCGGACGCCAAGTCTTCGACGAACAGCGTGATAACTTCGATCTCGTTTAGTGCTTTTATCATTAGATTTCCTCCGTTAATTGACTGGAATCGTTTATTTCCGTCCGAGTTGCTGGTTTGAACGCACCATCTGCCAAGCCACCGTCATCATCCACGCGCACTGGGTCACCATCAGCAATCGGTTTGGCCAGCCAATCAGCACAGTTGGGTTAAATGTGCCCTTGAACATCGTGGCCATCGCCGTCACAAACACAACAAGGCTGACCCAGGCCAAGCCAAGCATCCACAAATACGCGCGTTTCGATGCTACCCAGGCTTTGTTTCGAGTCAGGCTCAAGCTGATGAGCGTAGCGGCAATCGGGAACGTTGGAAGACCGAGAAGCGCACCGAGGCCATGCAAATTGCCAGAGAGTGTCACTGCAGCGGGGCTGATAGTGATCGGGTCAGTCTTAAAAATTCCAGCGAGGGTCAAACCCAAAGCCGTGACTAGAAACAGGCCCAAGCCGATCTTGCCGCCGATTGTTGGCACTTGCCATCGTAGCGCGATGACCAGGCTGACGCAACTGAGCGCCAGTGACAGGAACGCCAAACTCATAAGCCAGCCGTTGTCCCCAATTGCATACTCGCTGACCATACGCCAGGATGGATCCAACTCTGGTTTGATGACGTGCAGCACAGCCAGCAAGACTAGGAACAGCGCCGCTGTGAACAACGACAGACGGGCTGCCGTGCGGGAGCGTGTTGTTGCCAATTGAGATTGATCGAAAGATAAGTTGGTTGCATCTTGCAAAGTTACAGAATTCATGTCATTACTCCTTTTTGGTGACTACTCAGCCCGAATGGGAGCGTTTGCCTGCCACTGGGCTGCCGGACGTTTTCTCACAGTCACAGCAAGAGTAGGGCTGACGGGTGCGATGCGCAGTAGTCTTGCGACTACCTTGAGGGAGTATTTTTGGCTAGAGGAGGAGTAGGCTCAACTGAGGTTAGGCCAATCGCGGGCGCGGGCGATAGCCTGGACGCGATTCTGCACACCCAGCTTGCCGAGCACGTTGCTCACATGCTTCTTGGCCGTCGCCAGCGAAATCACGAGCTTGGCGGCGATCTCGTGATTCGATGCGCCGGACACCAGCAGCCGCAGCACTTCTTCTTCGCGCGGGGTGAGCGGTTCGGCCAATGGTGGTGTGCCGGGGCGTACAAGTGGCATGTGTTGCTCGAAGGCTGCTAGCAACTTCGCCACAAAGGCATCTGTGGCAGTGGGAAGGGCGGCCTGCTGGTGCGGTGGTGCGACGAGGCTTTGCAGCAGTTGTCGCATGGGTTCACCGGCATCCAAATACACACGGATAAAGTTCTCCGGTGCTGTCAGCGCGAGCAGACGTGCCATGATGACGTGAGCCTGCGCGGCTTGTCCTCCCCCTTGCAACGCCAACGCTTGCAGCACCAGATATTCGAGGGTCGTGTCAACATCTCCGGGCCGGTCCAGCTCGGCGCTAAAGCGATTCAACACCTCAAGCGCCTGGCTGTGGTGCTGCTGCACCAAATACACCCGGCTGAGCTGCAACGCTTCCCATTTGCGGTTGGGGTTCCAAGCCTCTGATGAAAGCACCACTTGCTGGGCCCAGGCGCGCGCAGCATCCAGATCGCCCGTCGCCAGCCAGTAACTCACCCGTGCCAAAACCTCGGCGCCAGCATGAATGACAAAGCGCTCGCGCTGGATGAGGGCTTCCAACTTGTGCAATGCTTCCTCGGCGGCAGCGTGATCACCGCGAGCCAACTCAAGCCATGTCAAAGCTCCATATCCCGCGAGCAGCAGATCGGCCTGCTGCCACGCCTGCGCAATAGACAGCAATTGATGAACCGAATGAGCAGCCTTATCGAGCTGATACCATGCCGTGTAGGCACCGAACAGAAAGTAGTGCAAATAGGCTGTCGTGGCAGATTGTAGGCCCATCTGCTCGACAAGCGACAGCGCTTGGAGGCATTCTTGTTCAACGTTGCGTGGCCGCGCTGCGCGCACGTATGCAAACGCCAACAGTCTCATCACGCCAACCGTTGCCACCCGGTCCCCCGCCGCAATCGCCTGCTGCTTCGCTTCCAACAATTCAGGGATCAGGAGCGCACCTTCGCGCTGAATAGCCTCGATGAGGCCAAAACGTATGCCAAGCCCAATCTGCTTCCAGAGTATGTCCTCGTTTTTCCCCAGTTCAGTCGCCTCGTCAGCAACGCGTTGGATGTGCTTTATATGATCACTGTCGCCGCCAGTAAAAATTTCACGATGCGCCATCATCAGCCGCAGCAGGCGGGTGCGCCGTTTGAGCAACGCTATTTCTTCCATACTCGCGGTTGGCGCTTGCGGTTGTCGAAGCAGCGCCTCCATGCGCACAATCGTCTGCTCAGTTTGGACTTGCACGCCAAGATACACCTCAGCAACAGCGCCATGAACGGATTGCATCAGGTGCAACACGGCGTCCAGCACCCAGCGAGCATGCCGCCACACAATCACATCCGGCAGCGTGCTGATCCAAGCATGAACTGTTTGCGCCTCGCCGCGCAGCCACATCTCTGGCGAAGCGCGCACCATCAACTTAGCGGCAAAGTCAAAATCGGTGACGGCTAACGCGTGGGCAATGGCTTGGCGTAGTTCGTTCTGCGTTGCATACCACTGCGCTGCACGTTGATGCAAGTCCGCCACGCGCTGTGGCTCGGTCGCGTGTAAACGCGCCAGCAGCACCTCGCGAAACAAATCATGCACCCGATACCACTGTCGTTGCTCGTCCAGCGGGACGACAAACAAGTTGTTGCGCTCCAGCCATTCCAGCATGTCCTGGCTGGCTGCATCTTCCATGAGAGCGGCACAGATTTGGGCATTCAATCGAGGCAATACCGCGGTATGGAGCAAAAAGCGCTGCACTGCGAGTGGTTGCCGCTGCAGAATCTCCTCTTGCATGTAGTCCAACAAGTAGCGGTGGCT
>JAYTNY010000404.1:0-3794 GCA_043748055.1 Roseobacter sp. | reverse complement strand
CTCGCCTTATTTATGCCCATCAGCCGCTCGAACCGTTTAGCGAACTGCAGGGCTTGCGCGTGAAAATGCGCGGTGACGTGTGGGCCCATCTGCGCTTCGAGGGCGACATCTTCGAGATGGAAGACCAGCGCAACTGGACGGATGCCAGCTTTAAGACGTTTTGCACGCCGTTGCGCATTCCCTATCCGGTGGAGGTGATGCAGGGCGCGAAGATACGACAAACAGTGACGTTGCGGCTTGAGAGCAAAAGCACAGGGCAGAAGGCAGAAAGCAGACACCAGAAGGCACAAGGCAAACAGAGCCACATCATTGATTTCTCAATTCTCAATTCCTCATTCCCCATTCCCGCCGTGGGCTTGGGGCAGCGGTATGCGGGCAAGGTTTTGACGCAGAAGCAAGTGGAGCGGCTGCGCACATTAAAGCTGAGTCACCTGCGCGTCGATTTGAACTTGGACGATACAAATATGCTGTGTGAACTGAAACGCGCCATAAGAGATGCAGCGGCGTTGGGTGTCCCGTTGGAAGCTGCGCTATTCATCAGCCCAGACCACGCAGAAGCACAGCTGAGTGCATTTCGCGAAATATTGGCGGCAACCGCGCCGAAGATTAGTCATTGGCTGATTTACCAAGCGACCGAGAGCCAGGTGATTGCACCGCCGATTCGGCCCCTGATACAAGTGGCACACAAGCAATTGGGCAGCTATAACAAGAAGGCGTTGTTTGTAAGTGGGACGGACGCCGATTTTATTTTTGCCAACAAACAGGCGCAGGCGTATCGGAATGTGAAGGGGATGGATGCGTTTTGCGTGTGTAGCAATCCGCAAGTCCATGCCTTTGATAATGCATCGTTGATTGAGACGTTGTCGGCCCAGTCGACATTGGTGAAAAGTGCGAAGAAACTGGCGCAGAACAAGCCTGTCTTCATGACACCGCTGACATTTAAGCCAAGATGGAACCCCTATGCGACCGGTGCTGTGGTGAAAGGGGTGCCACTAAGCGACGCGCGACAAGCGACATTATTTGGCGCTGGGTGGCTCCTGGGTAGCATCCGGTATTTGGCTGAGGCGGGGGCAACAAGTGCGACGTATTTTGAGACGGTGGGCGAACGGGGAGTAATGGACGCACAGGTATTTCCGATGTATCACGTTTTGGCAGATGTGGCGGAGTTTGTGGGAGGTGAAGTGGCGGAGTCGAAGTCATCGGAGCCACTGAAGGTTAATGGTCTGGTGCTGCATAAGCATAAGCGTACGCGCGTGCTGTTGGCGAACCTGACAAACGAAGTGCAGAGCGTTTCGCTGAGTAGGTTGGGTGCGAAGGTGACGGTGAAGGGATTGGATGAGACGAATGTGATGATGGCGATGCGATCACCGGAGAAATATCGGGCGCAGGTAGGTGCGGTTGTGAAGGCGACGGACGGCAAGTTGGATATCGACTTGTTGCCATATGCATGGATGCGAATTGATGAATAGCGGCGTCAGCGGACGCTGACGCAAAAACGGATAACTATGACTACGATTGCGATTTTTGGCGCGGGTGGCAAGATGGGCTTGCGGGCGGTGGACAAATTGATGGTACGATCTGACTATGACGTGCTGTGCGTGGAAGTCGGCGAGCGCGGTGTAGCCCGTTTGCGCGAGCGTGGTTTGATGGCAATACCATCGACGCAGGCGGCGAGCGAGGCCGATGTGTTGGTGCTGGCGGTGCCAGATGCATTGATTGGCACAATTGCACGCGAGGTGGTGCCGAGTATGAAGCCGGGTGCGATGCTGATGTTGCTGGACCCGGCGGCGGCATATGCTGGCCATTTGCCGATGCGCGCGGACATCGCGTATTTCGTTGCGCACCCCTGCCATCCGCCGCTGATTAACGATGAGGTCGGTGAAGCGCGCCGGGATTTCTTTGGCACGCTTGCGAAACAGCATATTGTGTGCGCGTTGATGCAGGGTCAAGCAGCCGATTACAGCGCAGGCGAAGCGGTCGCGCGCGTTATCTTTGCGCCGGTGATGAATGCCTACCGTGTGACGGTGGAACAGATGGCGATTCTGGAGCCGGCGTTGGTGGAGACCACGCTGATTGCCTGCTTGGTGATGATGAAAGAGGCGATTGACGAAGCGGTCAAAGCTGGTGTGCCGGCCGAGGCTGCACATGAGTTTGCGATGGGGCACATCAACGTGGCGGTGGGCGTGTTGTTTGCCAACAGCGGCGGGGTGTTTTCGGATGGGGCGCTTGTGGCAATTGAACGTGGCAAGAAGATGCTGTTCCGCGACGACTGGAAACAAATGTTTACACCGGAGAGTGTGATGGCGCAGGTGAAAGCGATTGTAGAAAGCAAGTGAGAAGCATGAAATTAGGAATAAGTAGCTACACCTTTCCCTGGTCTGTAGGCGTTGCTGATGAGGTGCCGGGTGTGCGTATGAGCGCAATAGATGTGATTGGGCAAGCGCAGGCTCTGAATGTGCGGGTATGCCAGTTGGCTGATGGTTTGGAACTCCATCAATTGAGCGAGGCCGAGTTGGCGGCTATTTTTCATACTGCGGCTGGCTTAGGCGTCGATCTTGAAGTAGGCACGCGGGCCACCACCCGCCAGCATATTTTGGATTACGTGCGCGTGGCGCGTTGCTTGCATGCGCCGTTTTTGCGAGTCGTAATGCGGACAGCCGATCGACAGCTGAGTGTAACCGAGACGATTGCGCTGATTCGTGATGTGCTACCTGACTTACAACAAAACAATATCGTGCTGGCCATTGAGACGCACGAAAGCCTGCTGGCCAAGGAGCTGCGCAGAATTGTGGAGCAGACCGACTCGCGCTGGGTGGGCGTGGTTTTTGATACGGCTAATTCATTGGGGTGCTTTGAAACGGCGGAGATGGTATTTGCTGAATTGAAAGACTACATCGTTAATTTCCATGCCAAAGATGTAACGATCCGGCGCAGCGGACACAGCTTAGGCTTTGTCATCGAAGGCACACCTGCCGGGCAAGGCAAGATTGATCTGCCCGGGTTGATTGCGTCCGCTCGCAACTTGCCGCATAACTGCAATGTGATTCTGGAGCATTGGGTGCCGAGCGCAGCCACCCTGGATGCGACAATGGCGAAAGAGCAACAGTGGGCCCGAGAGAGTGTGATGTACTTACGCACGTTAGTAAGGGATTAGGCATGAGTGATATTAACCCAGCCGCCCTTTTCTCGTTGCAGGACAAAGTGGCGTTAGTCACCGGTGGCAGTGGTGGCATTGGGCTAGCGCTGGCGCACGCGATGGCGAAAGCAGGAGCCCGCATTGCATTGAACGGCACCACCCAAACCAAGTTGGACAAAGCCGGACGTGAACTGAACGCAGTGGGTGCAACGGTGGCGCTACTCAAAGCCGATGTCAGCAAGACCAGCGAGTGCCTGCGCTTGGTTCAAGACACGCTATCTGCCTATGGTCGGATAGACATTCTGGTGAATTGTGCTGGCATCAATCGACGCAAGCCTATCTTGGAAGTAACCGAAGGCGACTACAACGCCATCATGGATGTGCATGTACGTGGCGCATATTTTTTGAGCCAAGCAATTGCGCCCATCATGATCCGCCAGGGCGGCGGCAAGATCATTCACATTGGATCGCTGAATATCAAGATTGGCCTAAGCGAAGTCAGCGTGTATGGTGTGGCGAAAGCTGGGCTGGACCAATTGACACGTGTGCAAGCAGTTGAGTGGGCGCAACATAATATTCAGGTGAATTGCCTCGCGCCAGGGTTTATTGAGACAGATTTGACGCGGGTGGGTTTGTGGCAAGACGAGAAACGCAGCAA
>JAYTNY010000403.1:0-2866 GCA_043748055.1 Roseobacter sp. | reverse complement strand
CATCAGCGTAAAGTCGCCCAGGCCCGCGCCAATATCTGCCACCACCCAGCCATCCTGAATGGGCGTGCCATGCACTTCGTAGTCGCGGTCCAAGCAGGTTTCTTTGATAATCCAAGTGTCCATCAAACTGCGCACCTTGTAGCGTGGGCCGTTTTTGATTTTGACCACCAGCTGCGCACCCAGCGCAGCACCCAGCAACGCCACAGGGTTTTGGTAGCCCGCCAGTAAGACGGGGATTGAGTTGAGGTAGTAGGACAAACGAGATGGCATGTTATAGGCGCAGGATGTTAACCCACCCCGGTGTATGTTCAGCGCTGTTCAGCATATTGAAATTGTTCAGAGAAGTTGTTGTGAATTTCATCCTTTAGGCCCTTTGAGGTTGGGGCTTTAGGCCTGTATTGTGTAAGTTGACTGGCCTATACCGGAGATCGTTCAGTTGGCACAGTTTATTCATCGTAAGCGCACACGCCGTAGTCAATGACACACATCAAACACCTGCTAACAACCCTGCTTGCCCCACCCGCTTTTGCGGATGAGGACAAAACCCGTGTTGGGCGCCTGCTGCATACCTATCTGCAACTTAACTTTTGGCTAAACGCAGTCAGCCTGCTCATTACGCTGGTCTTTGCGCCTTACATAGCCTGGCTGCCGTCGGCGATCATGTTGCTCACCTTTGTGGTGATGGCCTGGTTGCGGCGCGGGCATTTTGCGCGCATTGGCCTGGTCGGGTTAATTGTGTTGGCAATGGTCTTCTACGTCAGCAATTTTGTTGTGCACGACATGTATGGCCCCGGCACCATTTTTTGCGTCGTGCTCATCGTGGTCGGCGGGTTTATCTTCAGCGAGCGTGGGCTGATGACGGTCTTTGCACTCGCCTCGGCCATGCTCGTCACAGGTGCAGCCGTTACCTACTCAGGTTTGCAAACGGATGCGGCCCGCCATTTATTTTTGTACGATACGGTCATTTATGTCTTTTCGTTCGCGGTCATCACCCTTACTGTTGCCATTGCGTTGCAAGCCTTTAACCACGCGCTGGCCCGCGCCCGCCACAGCGAACGTGCGCTAAAAAATATAAACGCCGAGCTGGAGCAGCGCATCCAGGAGCGCACCGAACAGTTGGCCCAGAGCGAGTGGCACTATCGTTCCCTCATCGAAAACACCAGCGACATGGTTTCTATTGTGTGGCCCAGCGGCGAGGTGGTTTACCAAAGCCCATCGCTAGAGCGCATGCTGGGCTACAAGCCGGAGCAGGTGGTTGGCATGAACGTCTACGCAGTGATCCATCCCGAAGATGTTGCACCAACGCAGGCCATTGTTCAAAGCCTAACGCAATCCGACTCGCCGGGCCGAGTGTTTGAGGCGCGCTTTTGGCATGCCGAAGGCCGCTGGGTGTTTTTGGAGATGACGGGCCGAATGATGCAGAAAGGCCGATTGCCCGGCAGCATCGTCCTCACCTCGCGTGATGTAACCGAGCGCAAACAGGCCGAATGCATTATTCAACGCCAGGCCGAATCCGAACGGCTGGTGGCCGACATCTCCGACAAGTTTGCTCGCATGGCTACCGGACAGTTGGACGAAGCCGTGAACTTTGCCCTACAAAAAGCGGGCAGTTTTATTGGTGTGGATGTGTGTCGCCTTTTTCTATTAGATGAGTACGGCATGCGCCTCACCAATACCCACGAGTGGTGCGCGCCGGGTATTCCTTCGCGGCTGAACCTGATGCAAAGCGTGCCTTTTTACCGAGATTACAACTGGTGGCACCAGCAGCTTTTGGCCTACAAAGTAATTCACGTCACCTCGCTGGACGAATTGCCGCCGGTGATGGGCGCTTTTTTGACAAATCTGCGCCAGCGCGGGGTCAAATCTTTGGTGACTGTGCCGCTGATGCGCGGCGGTAAATTGCTGGGCGAAATTGGCTTTGATGTAATGCAGCAAGCCAAGACCTGGACCCAGGACGATATTCGCTTGTTGCGCGTGGTTTCGGAGATGATCGTCAGTGTATTGGAGCGCGAACGCATCGCCGCTGCCCTTATAGCCGAGCGCAATTTGTTGGAAGAACGCGTTGCCCAGCGCACCTCAGAACTGTCTGGATTGTTGGTTGAGAATGCGCGGCTGCACGAGCATGAAGTGCAAGCCGCTGCCCTCACCGAGCGCAGCCGCCTGGCCCGCGAGTTGCATGATTCGGTCTCGCAAGCCCTGTTTGGCATCGTGCTGGGCAGCCGCACACTCATGCAAAAAGCCACTAGCTCACCTGAACTGGTGGAGCCTATGAGCTATGTGATGCGGTTGGCCGACGCGGCACTGGCCGAGATGCGCGCGCTTATTTTTGAGTTGCGCCCAGAGTCGTTGCAACAAGAAGGCTTGATTGCCGCCTTTGAAAAGCAAGCCTCAGCGCTGTGCGCACGCCATCAAATTGAGGTGACCACTCAGCTCGGCCAGATCGAACCGGAGTTGCCCATTGAAGCCAAAGAAGCCTTGTATCGCATCGGGCTGGAGGCGATTCAGAACACCATCAAACACGCCAAAGCCACCCACGTGCAACTCAATTTGGCCGTAAGCGACGAGCGCGTGTCGCTAGAGGTGTGCGACGATGGCATCGGTTTCAACATCCATGCCAGCTACCCCGGCCACCTGGGCCTGGTAAGCATGCGCGAGCGGGCCGAGAAGTGCGGCGGCAGCTTCGACATCGGCAGCCGCCAGGGCCACGGCACCGCCATTCGTGTGCAGTTGCCGGTGGATTGCGCGTGTCGCTAAATTTTCTAATCTCTATGGCTCCTGCAAAGTCGCTTGACAGAATTTGCCCGGCGACTGAAGTCGCGGCAACCCGAAGCAAAGCCGACCTACGTCGGCTAGAACCCAGTCGGCG
>JAYTNY010000402.1:0-5354 GCA_043748055.1 Roseobacter sp. | reverse complement strand
CCAACAATACCAACAGCGCGAGGCTGATGCGGATAGTTGGGCGTTGCAAAGAGATTAACGGCATGAAACTGAACGCGAGTATAAACACCTCATTCGCTCTCAATCTGGATTCTAGGCTTTAGCCGGTTCCTAGCCGCGTAGTTGCGTTACTAACCGGCTAAAGCCTGGAATCCATTCTCAAGATCGCAAAGGAGTTCATCATGAAAATAAGGTCGTGGCTCGTTGCTGGATTTATTGCGTTGGCCGGGTTATATACGCCTACTCATGCTGCGGTTTTTGTGGATGGCACACGCCGCGCGCCGCGAACCGAAGTCGCCCACATCGTTTCTGCACCCGCACACGCGCCATCGGCCCAAACCCAAACGCAGCCGGTGCAACTGACCAGCTCGTTCACCTACACCAACGAGCTGATTAACAAGCGCTTTACCGAGGTGGCCGTTGGGCTGATGGATTTTCATGGCTTTGTGATTCGGGACCGCGAGTGGGAAGTGCCGGTGCAGGGGCAAACGCTGAGCTATTTGGCCTTGAACAAGACCGATAAGCGCGGTGACTACGCTCTCTCACTGCCCATCCAGCCCAACGCCACGCGCAACGATGTGGATAACAACAGCAAGCACGACGCAGGCGTGCAAATTTTTGTGTTGCGCTTCTTCCCCAACATTGCTGGTGGGCCGTTTGCCGAGGGCGATGATGTCTATAAAGGTTGGCCCACATTTCTTACCAGCATCACCGCCTCGGATGCCGACGACGAGGTACTGGGCGGGAAATTAATCGTGTGGTCGCCGGACGACAAGCAAAAGTTCCCCGGCAGCTTTGGCAAAGATAACAAGCTGTTTACCCAAGACGATGTGGTGATGCCACTGCCCGCAGGCTGGTCGGTGATTGACCTGGACGCCAAGCCGTTTGCGGTGATTCGCACACCGACGGTGGATGTGGATTTGCGTGAGCCAGACGAAATTGGCGTGAAAGATTACAGTGAACAAAGCTACACCGAGGCCTTTAAGAATTTGTTGGATGAGGCGCGCCGCGAATATGCGTTCAACGGCATTGAGGGCAAAGAGCCGGATTGGGATGCGCTGGAAGAAGATTTAATGCCAAAGGTGGAAGAAGCCGAGAAAGACGATGACCCGGTGGCGTTCTTCAACGCCGTGCGTGCGTTTACGCTGGCGTTTAAGGATGGGCATGTGAGTTTGAACTCGGACGACGACGCGGTGAGCGCGGCCTATGTTCGGCAATACACCGGCGGCATAGGGCTGGTGCTGCGCGAGCTGGACGATGGCCGCGTGATTGTGATTGCCGTGATTCCCAACACTGCTGGCGCAAAGGCGGGCGTGCTGGCTGGGGCCGAAGTTACGCAAGTGGATGACACGCCGGTGAGCGCGGCCATCGGCAAGGCCCAACCGCTGAGCGCGCCGTTCTCCAGCGCGACCTCGGCGCGGGTAGAGAAGTTGAAATATGTTCTGCGTCGCGCACCCGGCACGCGCATCAGCTTGGCCTACAAAAACCCGGGCAAGCCCAGCAAAACCACAAGCCTGACTACGGCGTTTGAGGTGAAGAGCCTGTTCTTTGATGAGGAGAACGCAGGCCAGAGTTTTAACGCCACGCCGTTACCGATTGAGTTCAAGATTCTGGCGTCGGACATTGGCTACATCCGCATCAACTCCAACAACGACGATTTGAATTTGTCGTTTCAGCTTTTTCGGCGGGCGTTAACGGTGTTTGAGGAGCGCGGCGTGAGCGATGTGATTATTGACTTGCGCAGCAACGGCGGTGGCACCGGCCTGGGCCTCAGTGAATTTTTTATCAGCGAGCCGATCATCGAAGAGATCACCTCCACCTATTACAGCGCAGACGAGGGCAAGTTTGTAAATGGCAAAGATGTCACCTCCACCTTAAAACCAAAAGAGGCAGGTTTTAAGATTGGCACGCTGGCCGTGCTGGTCAGCCCCAGTTGCGCCAGCGCCTGCGAGGTGGAAGCGTATGAACTCAGCCTGGTGCCCAACGCCAGCGTGGTGGGCCATTACCCCAGCGCAGGCATTTTTGCGGATGTGGCACGCGGGCAATACAAGCTGCCTGCGGGCATCTCGCTACAACTCTCCAAAATTCGCTTTACGCTGCCGGATGGCGCGTTGTTCTTAGAGGGCACCGGCGTGCAGCCGACGGTGCGCGTGCCGATGACGTTTGACAACGCGATGAACTGGAAGCTGGACCCGGTGTTGCAAGCGGCGGAGCGGGAATTGCAAAAATGATTACGCTGCGCAAGGTAGACAGAAGCAATTGGCATGAAACGCTGCTGTTAGCCGTACAGCCAGACCAGCAAAAGTTTATTAGCGACTATGCGCCCATTGCTGCCATCGCTTTAGCCAAAGCGTATGTGGGCGCTGTTGGCCTGTCTTGGGTTCCGTACGCCATTTATGCGGAACAGCAAAACGTAGGCTTCTTTGCACTTGCGTTTAGTGCGAACAGCCAAGAAGACATTTGGCTATTTCACTTCTTCATAGACCAGCGTTTTCAAAGACGGGGTTATGGCAAAGCAGCGCTGTCTGAGATCATCCGGCTGGTTCAGCAGATTTATCCTGATCGAACAGGAATCAGTTTGTTGGTGCATCCTGAAAACACCGTTGCCCAGGCTCTCTATCAAAACTCAGGGTTTCGGCTCACCAAAGAAGAGCTGTGGGGTGAGCCAGTCTACAGGCTTAAGTTTGGGCAAGACGGAGCATAAGTATGAGTGAGCCGAAGTCTGCCGCAGAAAACCTCACACACATGGCGCGCCACGAGGCCCCCACCCCAGCCCTCCCCCGTAGGAACGGGAGAGGGAGGGCCTGCTACCCATGCCGCAGCATAAACCGATGCAGCCGCTCCAGCATGGTCTCAATCTTCTCGTAACTGGTGGCATATGCGGCGCGCACAAAGCCTGCGCCGCCTGCGCCGAAGGCATCGCCGGGGATGACGGCGACTTGCTCCTCGGCCAGCAGCGTATCGCAAAACACTTCGCTGCTCATGCCGGTTTTGGCGATGCTGGGGAAGGCGTAGAACGCGCCGCGCGGCTCGAAGCAATCTAGCCCCAATTCGTTAAAGCCTTTGACGATGAGCTTGCGGCGGCGGTCATACTCGGCCACCATCTGCTGCACAAACGGCTCGCCGTGTTTGAGGGCGTGCAGCGCGGCGGCCTGGCCCATCGTCGGGGCCGACATGATGGTGTATTGGTGAATCTTGCGCGCACCCGACAAAATCTCTGGCGGCGCGCACACATAGCCAATGCGCCAGCCCGTCATGGCGTAATCTTTGGAGAAGCCGCCTAGCAGCAAGGTGCGCTCTTTCATCCCTGGCAGCGAGGCGAAGCAGGTATGTGTCACGCCATACACCAGCCGGTCATAAATCTCATCGCTGATGACGATGAGATCGTACTTCTGGGCAATCGCTGCAATCTCCAACATGCGCTCACGGCTGAGCACCGCGCCGGTGGGGTTGTTGGGGTAGCCGATGAGAATGGCTTTGGTCTTGGGCGTGATGCGCGCCTCGATCTCGGCACCGGTCACTTGAAACTCATTTTCTACTTTGGTGGGAATAGGGATGGGTGTGCCGCCCGCGAACGTGACCTCGGGGGCGTAGGCCACAAAGCAGGGCTGCGGCACAATCACTTCATCGCCGGGGTCCAGAATCGCGGTCAGGCACAAATACATGGCCTCGCTGACGCCAACAGTGATAAGGATTTCGTGGTCGGGGTCGTAGGCCACGCCATACATGGCGGCGTAGTGTTGGCTGAGGGCCTCACGCAGTTCGGGGGTGCCGCTATTGCTGGTGTAGCCGGTCTCGCCGCGTTGCAGGCTGGCGATGCCTTCGCGCAACATGGGGTCGGGCGTCACAAAATCCGGCTCGCCGATGCCGAGCGAGATGACATCTTTCATCGTCGCCGCAATATCAAAATACTTGCGGATGCCGGACGGCGGTACTGAGTTGACGCGCTGGGAGATGAAGTTTCGCATTTGGTGATTAGGGAATAGGGATTGGTGATTGGTTGATTACGAACGCGATTGTAAAGTACGCCTCCGGTGAAATTAGGCTTTCTTTTTTTCGCGGAGGAGCGGAGGGAACGGAGGGAACGGAGGGAACGGAGAATTTTTGGGTTTTCTCCGCATCTCCGTTTCCTCCGTGCCTCCGCGAAAAAATCAGTATCCTCTTGCTATTAACATGGCTCTTGTTGCATAGATGCTGCAACGCGAAGGCGACACACACTTGGAAAAGATTGGCGAACTGATTGACCGCGCCACTGCTGCGCGCGCTGCCCACGCCGAGAAGAGCGCAGCATTTGGCGAGATCGTGCGGCGTTTTCAGGACATGGCGTTTGCGTGCGCCTATGCCGCGCTAGGTGATTTCTATTTGGCTGAGGACGCGGCGCAGGAGGCGTTTATTTCGGCGTGGCGCAACCTGGAGCAACTGCGGGTGGCCGAGGCTTTCCCGGGTTGCTGAAGCGAATTGTATTGACGCAGTGCCACAGGCTGACGCGCAACAAACAGTTTGAGTTAGTGGCGCTGGAGGCTGTGGCCGAGCTTACGGCGCACGAGCCGGGGCCGCACGAGGTTTTCGATCAACACGAGCAACAGCGACAAGTGGCGCAGGCCATCAACAGCCTGCCGGAGCATGAACGCATGGTGACGGCGCTGTTTTATTTGGCGGATTGCTCGACAAACGAGATTGCGACATTTTTGGAAGTGCCGTTGACGACGGTGAAGAAGCGATTGTTTGACGCGCGGAAACGGTTGCGCGAAAGGATGGTGAGCATGGATACACGAGTGAAGAATTCGTTGAAAGACAAGCGCCCCTCGCGGGATGTGCAGTTTGCCGAGACGGTGCGGCTGTTTAACGAGGCATTAGAAAGCTTTGTGGCGAAGGTGAAGCAGGATCGCTACATCATCGCGGCCATTTTGTATGGCAGCTTGGCGCACGATACAGTGTGGCGCAAGAGCGATATTGACATCATGTTGGTGGGGCGGGATGGCGCGAACAAAGAGGTGAAAGATTTTTATCTGGTCGAGAGCGGGGTCAACATTCACGCCTTCATGTATCCGCGCAGCAAGTTTAAGCAGATGATTGAAGGTAAGCTAAAAAGCGATTTTATGTCGTCGGCATTTGCGCTGAGCACGCTGTTGTTTACCACTGATGACACGTTGCGTGCCTATTACGAAGACGCACAAAAAGTGGGCGCCCACGACCAGCAAATGACGCTGATGCAATCGGGCAGCTTTACGCTGTATTCATTGGCGAAGGCCGAGAAGTGGCTAGTGACGCGCAAGGATGCGACGTATAGTTTCTTGTGGATCATGCACACGCTGGAGAATTTGGCGCGCATCGAA
>JAYTNY010000401.1:0-22491 GCA_043748055.1 Roseobacter sp. | reverse complement strand
ATTCTGGGTTCGCTCCTTCCTTCGATTGGTTTTTGCATCCGTATCGTATCGGAAGTGGCGAACCCGCCCGTTTTGTCGAATCTTTCAACTACTGAGACTAGAGAATGCACCAAAAGTATGTGGATTACAGCCGATCACACTAGGATAAAAGCCATAAACCATATCCATGGCGGCGTGCCCATATTCATGAATGATAGGTGAAGCGGCATAGCCATCGGCTCCAACAATATAAATTGTGGGCGATAGATAATAGGTAGCTCCTGCCGGGTAAGTCACCGTTACGTTGGTGTTGGGTGTCCAGCTAGTAGGAGCTGCTGCCAAAGCAACGAGTGTCGTTACACCTAGGGTATCAAAAATGAAAAATCCTTTTTTGCGATCTGTATTACTTACATCAGTCGTCCCGAATGCTAACGTTGAACATGAATTGCAAAACTTGGAAATAGATGGTTCTCGAAGGGTCTGATTTGTATTGGAGTCTGTTACCGAAATCTTGCTATCGCTCTTTCGAGCAATTACGAATGCAACTGCATTAAAACTATTGGGAGCGCCAGTCACAGGAATCGAAAAGTTGCCTGAGTCGTCAGTCAGACCTGAAGCAGCAGGCGTGGTTGCACCGTTGATAAAAATGCTAACTTGAGCTCTTCTAATGGGGCTGAAACCAGAACTCTGATTTGTGTATCTGAACTGACCTGTCGCCGTGAACGACAGTGAGCGCACAGGATTTGGTGTTGCAAAAGCGCTAACTAATAAACATACCGGCACAACAACTTTGGCAATAGGAAACCTCAGAGACTTACTCATAATATCTCCTGTAGTCGTGAATACAAAACGCACAAAATGGACGTACGGAAGCAATACGGATTTAAGGTGTCTTTGTTCCGTCGGCCGGAGGGGCAACGTCTGTAGATTTGGGATTTGGTGTCAATGTTGGAAAGACAAGGTTAGGATTAAATGTCGGTCTAGGCACGCGAGTCCCATCGTCTAGGGTAGTAAACCCTGGGTCTACGGATTCTCCCCACCCAAATTGGGATGCTTCGATCCGACCATCCTTCACTCTGAAGGTAGCCCTGCCCCCTCCATAAGCCCATGCAACGCCCCCTTGATTGCGAGCTTCTATATCTTCGGGGCTGAGGCGAGCTAAATTAGTTGTCGCATTAACCTCTACTATTTCTTGCCACTCCCACGGCTCAATTTGCAGCGTTATAGAGCCAGTGGCAGACTCGCCTGGTTTTAGGCTTTTAACAACGGCCGTGCCCGAAATCGGCTTGGAATCTATGACTTTAATGTGAGGCTCTGTGGATGCTACAACGTATATCGGTGCCAAAATCGCCTCATTTCTAAGGGCATTAGTCACGGTGTAAATCAACGTAACAGGGTTTTGGCCTTTCGCGGCAAAGATCTGAACATCTACTTGCAAGGCCGTGCTGGATTCATTTGCAACGCCATTCGGAGAGCCGCGGGCGATGATCACATTCAAATCGCCGTTGCTGGAACTGGCGCTTGTGTTAGGGCTTGGTTGGGGTGCGGGGCGGGTTGCACACCCAATCAATAAGAGCAACCCAGCAACCCCCATAAGGCTTGCCGCAGCACAAGACCGCCACCGATGAACGACACAGTTCATGAGTCCTCTCTTTGCACACATTGCGCAAGGGCAAGTGCGCACGAATGAAGTGGATAATTTGGACAGCTTGCTTATAGCACGGTTATTTTTTTTTTTTGACAACAACCAGATGGGTAGGATTTGGATAGAGTCTTGAGTGTGCCTGAGACAATATCTCCCAGTGCCAAAAGCAAATTGGGAGAACTACCCACCCGCCGACTCGGGCCAGCCGCACACGGTGGTGGGCGATGTATGGGTGACGCGTAACATTACTGGTGCAATTGGCGCAGGCCTTAGCAAACGCGATGTGTATGTGTATCTGCCGCCGGGTTATGCGCGCAGCCGTAAGCGTTACCCGGTTTTGTATATGCAGGATGGGCAGAACATTTTTGATGACGCGCTCTCGTTTGTAGGCGAGTGGGGCTGCGATGAAGCAGCCGAAGCGTTGGCGCAACAGGGACTCAGTTGCATCATCGTGGGCATCCCCAATGCCGGCGAGGCGCGCATGAGCGAATACAGCCCGTGGAGCCGCGAGAGCAAACGCTATGGCAACTTAAACGGGCAAGGCGAGGCCTATCTCGATTTCATCACCCGCACCGTGAAGCCCATGATGGACACGAGCTTTCGCACCCGACCCGCAGCCAAAGACACCGGCATCGGCGGGTCGTCGCTGGGTGGGTTGATTGCGCTGTATGGCGCGTTGACCCGACCCAATGACTTTGGCTTTTGCATGGCGCTGTCTGCCAGCATTTGGTTTAGCTTTGGCAAGCTGTTTGAACTGGCGCGCAAAGCCAAGCTGAGCCCCACGCGTTTTTACATGGACATGGGCCAACGCGAAGGCCAGGGCGGCATGTTGAGCGATGCGCGCCAGTTGCACGCGCTGCTGCGCGGGCGTGGGTTTGATGTGGCTTACATCGAAGATTCAAAAGGCATCCACAACGAATCCTCGTGGCGGCGGCGTTTCCCGGCGGCGCTGCAATGGTTCTTGAACCCCAAGGTGCGGCCTGTGCCGCCGCAAGCCAAGTGAGTGTCGCGCCCGTCGACTACCTGTTTTTAGACTTCGCTACCAGCGGAAGAAACACGGCCTCGTCGTAGGATGGCTGAGGTGTGGGTGTGGCCGGGGAAGGTGTAGGCGGGATTGGGCCATCCAGGCCGCCGCCATCAAAGTCATCCAAAACCACAGCGCTGCTGCTGATGCCCAGGCCGATTTGCCCGGCCCGACCCACATCAAACCCGGCATTTTCGGTTGCAAGCACATCGGACAAAACTTCGATGCCATTGATAAACACAGTGACGACGTGGTTGGAATGCACACTGGCGCTCAAGACATCGCCTTCGCCCAGTGCCACATTGGTGCCGTTAAAGGGCGAATGATGCCCAAACTTCGGGTTGTAGCTGTAGATCAAGAGTTGAGGCGTGGCGCAGGTGTCATAGCTCACATCCACCAGGCCGCTGGTGTGCGTGTTGCTGCTGGCCTTTAGAAAAAGGTCTATTCGATTGCATCTGGGTAGCCGCACAATTTTTACGCTGGCCCACTGGTTCACGCCAAATGCTTGCTGCCAATAAAACTGGCTGTCTGTGTCGCCCTTCAGTTGGTTGTTGGTGATGGTGGCCGTGCTGCCGGACCAATTCGAGCCTAACTCCGGCCCGGCGCGATTGAAATCGTCCAGCACGTTGTGGATAGCTGATGGGTCGTTGGCTGCGGCTTTGTGCAAACCTAATCTACCCGGCGAGGCAACCAGCAGACTGGTTGTGATGAGGCTGACGAGACCGACACAGAGCACACGAACGGCGCGTTGAGCTGGGGCTGAGCATGTCATATTGCCCAATGTTACGCAGCCCGTTTATGCGAAAGTCAGTTGCAGTTGGTTGTGCCGCCACCAAAGTTATCAAACAGTTTGGTGCCGGCGCCATTCCACAGCCCAATCTGCCCCACACGCGCATAGCCCGCCCAGGCCGAGACATTGACACTGTTGACCAAGACGCCGTTCTTATAGATCTCGACCACGCCACTGGCTTTGGCGCGCACGCCCAACACATCCCCATTAGCCAGGCTTAGCGCCACGGTGTTGCCGCGTGGCGACCACGTGGTGCCATCGTAGGTGAAGACAACGAGACCCGTGCCATGCGTGTAGGCAACCTCGATGACACCGCTTGACCAGTAGTTGTTGATGGCCCGCAAATGCAAGCCAAAACTTTGGCCGCTGCTGAGGGCGCTCTTGAGTTGAACATACACCTCCTGAGGTGTACCGAAGCTGGTGGCGCGGTAAATGCTCTTGTTCGTAACGCCTCTCAGTTGGTTGGTCTGGATCGTGAACCCAGATTTATCGCCCACCCAGCTTGTGCCAATGCTGCCATTGGCGCGGTTGAAATCATCCAACACCGAGGCTTGCGGGAAGCTGCATGTGCCGGGTGTTGCGGTGGGCGTGGGCGTGGGTGTGCGTGTCGCAGTAGCGGTAGCAATAGGTGTTTGAGTTGGGGTAGGTGTGCGCGTAGATGTAGGGATGCTAGTAGGTGTTTTCGTAGATGTCGATGTCGGCGTCGGCGTCGGCGTTGCAGTATGTAGTGCAGTCGGGCTGCTCGTCGGCGTATGGGTCGCAGTTGATGTAGCAACAGGTGTGGGTGTATGTGTCGGCGTTGCAGTATGGGGTGCGGTCGCGCTGCTCGTCGGTGTATGGGTCGGTGTGGGCGTATCGGTTGCAGTTGCTGTGGCCGTGGGTGTGGCTGTTGGCGCAGGTGTTGGCGTTGCAGTCGGCGTGGGTGTGGATGTGGATGTGGGGATGCTGGTAGGCGTCTTCGTAGATGTCGACGTTTGCGTAGCCGTCGGTGCGGGGCTGCCAAAATTGCCGCCATCAAAGTCATCCAAAATAACGGCGTTGCTGCTGGTGGCCAGGCCAATCTGCCCGGCACGGGCCACATCAAACCCGGCATTTTCGGGCTGAAGCACATCCGACAAAATGGCAAGCCCATTGCGATAAACCGTGACGGTGCGGTTGGATTGCACACGCGCACTGATGACATCGCCTGCGCTCAACGTGGTGTAGTTGCCGTTAAACGGCGACCAGTTGCTCCAGTTGGGGTTGTAGCTGTAGATCATCAGCTTCGGGCTGGCACAACTGTTGTAGCTCACATCCACCAGGCCGGTGGTGTGTGTGCTGCCGTTGGCCGCAAGCAACAGGTCTACGGCGTTGCATCCGGTCAGTTGCACAATTTTTACACTCGCCCATTGATCGGTGCCGAACCCCTGCTGCCAATAAATTAAATCGTCGGCGCTGCCCTTCAGTTGGTTGTTAAGGATAGTTGGCCCGCTGCCAACCCAGTTTGCGCCCAGCCCGGGCCCAGCCCGGTTGAAGTTGTCCAGCCCGCTGCCGCCGGGTGCCGGGGTGTGGGTGGGTGTTGAAGTGGGACTGACGCTGCTTAAGCCGCCGCCGTCAAAGTCATCCAAAATAACGGCGTTGCTGCTGATGGCCAGGCCAATCTGTCCATCTCGCGCCACATCAAACCCGGCATTTTCGGTCTGAAGCACATCGGACAAAACCTGGGCACCGTTGAAATAGACCGTGACCATGTGATTGGACTGCACGCG
Organism: Roseobacter sp.; assembly: GCA_043748055.1. Taxonomy (GTDB): domain Bacteria; phylum Chloroflexota; class Anaerolineae; order J036; family Brachytrichaceae; genus JANMVQ01. The sequence goes on along the minus strand of JAYTNY010000401.1, from coordinate 17,305 downwards.
CGCGCTAAAAACATCGCCCGCACTCAGAGTTACGTTGTTGTTTCCGTTAAAAGGCGACCAATTGCTGAGAGTGGGGTTGTAGCTGTAGATGATGAGCCTGGGGGTGGCACAACTGTTGTATCGCACGTCCACCAGGCCGTTCGAGAGTGCGCTGCCATCGGCTTTGAGAAACAGATCAACCGAGTTGCACCCGCTAAACTGCACAATGTTTACGCTGGCCCACTGATCCGCACCGAAGGTCTGTTGCCAATAAACAAAATCGCCCGTGCTGCCTGTTAATTGATTGTCGATGAGGGTTGGCCCGCTGCCAGCCCAGTTTGCGCCAAGCCCTGGCCCAGCCCGGTTGAAGTCGTCCAATACCAATACTGTTGCAGGCGCAACGGCTGGCAAAGAGGCCGCGACAAACGCTCGGTTGCCAGGCAGCACAAACGTCGTGCTGAAGCCCAGAATGACCAACAGACCCGTGCGAACGATGCGATGGAATTTGGCAGACAATGCCATGAGGCCTCCGATGAATTGCGATGTATAACCACGACGATCAGAAAGTGAGTAACCCGTTAAACTACGTCTACTACGCGTTTATCTAACCCAACCCGTAAGCCGATTACAAAGACAATACAACTGGCCTAATTGCAACAAAAAACAAGTTTACGCTTTCCTTAATACAGAACAAGCTGATTAAACGTAGAGTGCAGTTAGATTTGTTTGACAATCCTGGACAAAAGCGCATTCGTGCAACCTCGACGACACTACTTATGGCAGGTTACTCAGAGACGCCGCTCATCAAAAAGCTCGGCATCAAGCCCGGTATGTCCGTGTGCATCCTTAACGCACCGGAGACCTATGCCGAAACGCTCGGCCCTTTGCCCGATGCGATTACCCTCAGCAAAACGCTGCGAGGTGAACTGGATTTCATTCACTTTTTTACCCGCAGCAAGGCCGCCTATGAAGGTAAGTTTGATCAGCTCAAAACGCATCTTGCTAAAGGTGGAATGCTGTGGATCTCGTGGCCTAAAAAGGCCAGCAAAGTAGTTACCGATATGACCGAGGATGTTGTGCGAGAGTACGCCCTCAGCCACGGCTTGGTCGATGTGAAAGTGGCTGCCATTGATGAGGTGTGGTCGGGGCTGAAGCTGGTGTATCGGCTAAAAGATCGATAAGACAAGAGAAACGGAGGTGAGCGTGGCGAACCTAAAACGTGTGGCCCTGCCGCTGGTGGCGATTGGCGCAGCCGCGTGCGCCACGGTTGTGCTGCCACCTACGCTGGTTGCACCGTTTGCTGCGCCGCTGCTGGCGCAAACCCAGGTGCGCTATGCCGCCTGCCCGTCGGTGCAGTTAGCCTTAAAAGGCGGTTACCGCGTGCAAGCACTGGTGGTGCTGCGGGATGGCTTCACCACGTTTTACAGCGCGGCCTGCGATGACGTAACCGGATCGGCCACGCCCACTGAGGCCTTCCGTGTGGTGAAGCGCGACTGGCTGCGCTGGCGCGATCTGGGCGGCGAGGACATCTCGTATTACGACGCGGGGTGCCTGCAACCTACACACACCGGCCAAAGCATCTGTTGCTCCATCAGCCTGGGCGAGAGCGAACAATACACCGCCGTGTTTGGCCGCGCCGTATCGCCCGCTGTCACGCAGGTCGAGGTGACGTTTGACAATGGCGAGATTGCGCGCGTTGCAATCACCGGCGAGAAGTTTGTCATCGCCAGCCCGCATGTGGCGCGCACGGGCCTAATTCGGGTGCTGGATAGCACCGGCGCGCTCTTGGATTCCATCCCACTGGATTTGAGCGACGATGCCCGCGCATCGGGCGCAACCGGGTGTTTGCCATAGCCTTTTCGATTAGAATGTTTGTTCTGCATCGTTCTGTGATTAAGCTCTCTGACGATTAACGCGATGACGACATCTGCCCGCTCTTCCAACCAAACCCTGGCGTTGTTGCCGGATGCCAACGCCCGCGCCATCGCCGAGCATTTGGTGGCCTTTGCCAACACCGATGGCGGCACCATGGTGATGGGCTACGACGAGCGCGGCAAAGCCATTGGGCGCGTAACCCCCGAAGATATTGAGGGCGCGTTGCGCGAGGCTGCCAGCATGACTCGCCCGATGGTGCGCGCCTCGTTGGAGCAGGCCGATGCCAGCGGCGGCGGGCCAAGTTTGGTAGTGCGCGTGCCCCGCAGCACCGATTTGCATAGCCTGCTGGATGGCCGTGTGCTGATTCGCATGGGGGCCAACAACAGGCCACTGACTGGCGATGAGATTCGCAACTTGGCGACGAGCAAGAACAGCGGCGATTACGAGACCGAGGCCGTGCCGGGCGCAACGCTGGCCGATTTGGATGACGACGTCATCACCGAATATGTGAGCAAGCGCGAACTGCGCACACGGCGTGTCGAGACGCGCGACCGCGCGGCTATGCTGCGTGAGGTGGGCGCGTTGGATGCGCGTGGCAACCCAACGGTGTGCGGCATTCTGCTGTTTGGCAAGAATCCACAAGCGTTTTTGCCCAACAGCGGCATTGTGTTTGTAAAGTGGCCCGGCACCGATGCGCGGGCCGAAGGCGGCGCAATGGGCTATGGTCGCCGCGAAGAAATTGGCGGGCCACTGGCGCGCGTTATCGAAAAAGCGTGGCAGGTGACGTTTGAGGAAATGCGCGTGGGCGCCATTGTGAAAGGGCCGCAACGCGAGGAAGTGCTGGAATACCCGGAACTAGCTGTGCGCGAGGCATTGGTTAACGCCGTGTGCCACCGCGATTACAAACTCAAAGGCCGCCGCATCGAGATTCGCAAATTTGCCGACCGGCTAGAAATACTTTCGCCGGGTGGTCTGGCCGGTTACATTACGCTGGACAACATTGTGGAGGAGCACTACAGCCGCAACCCGCGCTTGGTGCAGGGCTTGTTTCAGTGGGGCTACATCGAGGAGTTGGGGCTGGGGATTGACCGCATGATTGAAGAGCTGACGCTGGCCGGGCATCCGCAGCCCAAGTTTGAGCCCAAGCAAAATAGCTTTAGCGTGGTGATGAGCAACATGCGCGAGCGGCGCATGACGCACAACATCGTGATTAATTCGCCCACCAGCAACACGGTGTCGGTTGAAAATCGCGGTGCGTCGCAAACCGATCAGCCCAACCAGCTCACCGTAAACGAGCGCCAGGCCCGCATGTTGCAATATCTGCGCGAGCATGGCCGGATCACGAATAGAGATTTTCAAACGCTGGTGCCCAACGTCTCGCCCGAGACGTTGCGCATGGACTTGGCCGACCTGGTGGACAAGAGCGTGTTGATGCGGGTGGGCGAGAAGAAAGGGACGTACTACATCCTGAAATGAGAGGAAATTTCGAGTGACATGGAGAGAATATATTGTTTTGTAGATGAATCTAACCCCAACAATGCAATGCGTCATTTCATCATTGGCATTGTTATTGTGAATGAGGGACGCGATGAAATAGCTGAACTGTGCCGAGAGTTTGAAGTGGAGGCACGAAAGCGAAACAAGTGGAGCGAGACTAGCGACGCAGCAAATATTGCCTACATGAACATGGTCGTTGGCACAACAAAATTTGAAGGGCGCATGTTTTATGCTTTATTTAGTGGCATCGCAGACTATTTAGCTTACGCAGCTGATGCAATCAAAGCCGCAACGATTGCTTACCCTGTTGCCAACGAGACCACATCTGTAGTGTACGACGCATTGCCCGTTTCGCTGGAACGACCCTTGATGAAGTTGTTGCGTCAGCGTGGTGTGAAAGTGGACAAAGTACGTGGATTGCGCAAAGAACAAAATGAGCCATTGCTCATGCTGGCAGATGCAGTTTGTGGTTTGGCACGTGATGCGCAGTTAGGCAAGCGCGAAGCCGTTGCATTGTTAGCTAAGGCGACACGACGCGGGGCTGTTGTAGAAACCAGAGGGTGAATTCAGATACGCACGGCTGGATTTGAACCAGCTTGCCCGAAACTATTACCGAGCCTCACGCATATACATGCGCCAGCTTCGGGACTTTCGCGCCTTTACAGCAACACCATCGCTCAAGGTGATGGACTCGTGTTCACACCACGATGCGTGCGTATCTGTTGAGAAAAGTATACAGCGATGATACAAGTTGGTTGGGTAAAAAATCTGGGTGGTAGCTCTTAACTATTAGCAACCGCCGGCAAATAGCTCCGCTTGTTCAAGGTCTTCACATCCACACTCGTCCGCGCAATCCCCAAACCGCCTTTGTAGTTCATGCCCGGAAAGATGGTTTTGTTGATTTGATCTGCCGTTGCGCCCATGCGCGCAGTTAACACATCGGCGATGACACGGCGATAGTCTGTCGTGATTTGTAGGCCATCGTTGTTGCCCAGCGTGGCCAGGCCCGGCCAATCGGCATACACCTTGCCGCCGTTTACGTTACCGCCACTGCCAATTACAAACATGGCGTTGCCGCTGCCGTGGTCGCACCCGCCGCTCTCGTTTTGATACAACACCCGCCCAAACTCGCTCAGCACCACCACGGTAAAGCGCCCGCGCCAATTTGGGTTGGCGCTCATGTCATCGTGAAAGGCTTTTAAGTTATTGGACAAGTTGGCGACCAGTTGTGGGAAGCGCGGATTCCCATCCCACTCAGTTGTGCCTTCGTTGTCGTGCGTGTCCCAGCCGCCGCCCACATCTACGCAGGCCACCCGCAATGGCTCAGGCAAATCGCTTTTGGCCATGCGCGCAATGGTTTGCATGGCGTTGCTAAAGGTGCCATCGTCAGGCGTGTTTTCTGTCCAATAGGTTGTTGCGGGCGTGTAGCTTTTTGCCAGCGCATCATGCAGATCGGTGTAGGCGTTGAGCGCGTTTGCGCCGGTCTTTAGCACAAAGCCCGCATCGGCATGCCGCTTAAACATCGGTTCAATCAATGCGCGCTGTTGCTTCACCGTCGCCACACCAAACTCGCCGTCGCTGCCCGCCCAGGTGGGGCCAAAGTTGTTCGCGTCGGGCATAGAGACCGCGCCATACCACTCGCTCAAACTCATCGGCACGTTGGCCTCGGGCGAAAGCACAAACGCCGATTCAGGCGCTTGCATGCTATTGAGGTAGCGCGTCACCCAGCCACTCGTGCCCTTGTTATCGCCTACGTCTACATAAAGTTGCGTATCAAAGTGCGAGCCTGTGCCATGCAGCGACCCCGCCGCATGCACGATGGCTAAATCCCCTTGTGCAAAAAGTTGATACAAGCCGCCCGTGTCGGCGGCGTTTTGCTTGGGCGTGTTCACGCCTTTTGCGCCACGGGCTGCGTCCGGGTGCAGGCCAAACTTGCCGTCCAGGCTCATCAGCTTGCGCGTTGCGCTGCTGTTGGGTGCGGGGATGTTGAGCCGGGGCCGCAGCTTGTTGTAATACGCTGTGCTGTCTGCTGCGCTAGTGTTAAACGGCGTGACGATGTTCAAGCCATCCATGCCGCCGCGCACAAAGACGTACACCAGCAAGTCGTTTTTGTGCGCGGCAGCAGCCTCGTGCGTGGTGCGTCCTGCGTCTTGCGTTTGGGCGCGAGTGGTCTGCGGCTCAAACATCAAGTTAGTAATGCCAAAGCCACGCAACCCGGCCAACGCCGAGAAGCCCGCACAACCTTTGAGAAAGTTTCTTCGGTTCATGTTTAGCTAATAGCAGGAAGCAATAAGCTGGAAGCAGATGCGAAACAGGGCTTATCGCTTCCTGCTTCACGCTTATCGCTTCCCGCTACCTCCATTGAAAATACGGCGATGCCAACAATGCGCCAACCAGTGGGCGCAAACGGGGGTGCTTGCTGGTGATTGGGGCGTCCCAGTTGCCATCGCCCAAATAGTTCACCAGCGCCTTGTAATCGTCTTCGTCGGGCCACACACCCAGCAGGGTGCGCATCAGTTTTTCGGCAGCGTCTTGCGCACGAGGCGGCGTATCACCCGTGTTGCCGATCAGTTGATCGAGCGGCGCATTCGGCTGCTCTAACTCGTCGTACCACCACTGCTCGCCCAGGTGTCGAATCACCAGTTGGTTCGCCAGCGTCCAGCGGTTGAACAGTTGGTTGCTGCTCCACCAATACTGCTTTACATCCGGGTAGCCTGTGGGCGGTGCCCACCAAAACAGTGGCTGGCCTAGCTGATCCAAATCCCAGTTGTTGTCCTTAACCCAGGGCTTGGCCTCTGTCGTTAAACCCAGGGCGCGGTGCGCCGAGATATAAAACTCCAGCGGGCGTTTTGCTTTTTGGCCCCAGCTTTGGGCAAACTTGGGGTGCAGCACGATGGCGCGCACAGTAGCCTTAATGTCGCCCTTTGAACTGAGAAACGCATCCATGCCCGCCTTCACCGCATCTGGGCAAAACACATGCGGCAAGTCGCTAATCAGCCGTTTGCACAATTTCCACGAAATAAAGTAAGCCGTGCTGGGGTGCGCGGCCAAAATGTCCAATAACTTTTCGCCTTGCTCCATGCCACCGGCGGCAATCACGGTCACTGGCAGTTGCGCATCCAGTTGCAGCACTTTTTTGGCGGGGTCGTGCTTCGGCCAGCTCTCGCCATCGTTAAACCGAAAACTGTCGTCGCCGTTGGGGCTTTCTTTTTCGTCGTAAAAGTTCAACGTCCAGCCGCTAAAGATGCACGCGGCCTCATGCACATCGGCCTCGGTGTAGTTGGGCAGGCCAAAGCGCGGGTGGCCGGGTATCTTGTTGATGGAGCCGAGCGTGTGCAACTCCATCACTTCGCGGCCATAGTTCTCGTTGGGGCTGTCGCCATCGCTGTAGGCGTTACTCAAATAGCGCAACATGGAAGGGCTTTTGGCGCTGGCTCCTAGCAAATCGCGGAATTTGCCCAGCGCGTGCGGGCGAATGACATTGCGATCTTCCCAATACTTGCCCTTGTCGTCGGCAATCGTATTGAAGTGATTTGTCCAGAAGTCCACCATCACCTCGTAAAGCTGGCGTTGGCTGAATAAGGCGCGGGCATACGTCACCCGCGAAAGGTATTGCGCCAACTCGCCGGGGCCATACGTGTCGTCGTTGGCCTTGTCCACCTTCTCCACATACAGCGTAATCTCGCGCATGGGCGCATCCAGCTTGGGCAGGGTGCGGCCCTTGCTATCGCGCCGGTCCATCTGGTTGATGTAGGTATCGCACGCGCTGTCGTCAATGCTCTCAGCATCAAGTTGTGCGTCCACATACGCTGCAAATGCTGCTGTGTCATCACCAAAGTCGTTTTGCTCTGGCCGTGCGCCAAAGCCCAACCGGCCATACGCCAGCCGCGCCAGCGAGGGCGGGGAACCGAGATAGTCTTTGCTCATAGGCCTCCTATATCTGCCTCTCTAATCTAAACACTGCCTCGCAAATCACCTTGACGTAACAGGGGCGCATGAGGGGCGATACAAAGTTCTTGCTGCAGCACGTGCTGCCTTTACTGGTAAAGAAAGGCTAAAATCCTACTAACATCCGTAATGCTATGGGAGAGCCAAAATGGCTGATGAGATAACTGTCTACCTTGATCACCTTATTCGCCGTGAGAATCTTCGTTACCAAAGACCTGCGCAGACTGGCGAATCACTCGATGAGCGTCCGAACTACTTGCTTCTGAATGAACTACGAAAAGACAGAACAAGATCAGGCAAGCTTCGTAAGCCAGATTTTCAACGCGCAACCAGTGCTTGGGAACCGGCAGATTGTTGTTCTTTGCTTGAAACGATTGTCAATAAGCAAATTGTGCCAAGCATCATCATGTGGCAAAACCAAGATAATCTTTTAGATTACATCTTGGATGGAGCCCATCGGGTTTCAGTTGTTATGGCATGGTTCAACAATGATTGGGGGGAGTCCGCAATACGATCAGAAGACTTCCTAGGAACTGATGAAGATCGAGAAAAGATTTATAAAGCCGCACAGCAAGTGAGGCAACTGGTTAATGCAACCGTTGGTGACATTAAAGATTATGAAGCCGCCCAAGTAGAGTTTGATCGGATAGTTGAAGCGGGAGCGTCGCCACGCGAAAAGATGGCGATAAGGGACTTTGATCGCGCACGTTTTTATACGCGATTGGAACGAGGGTCTATTCAGTTTCCAGTTTTATGGGTACTGGGTGATTATCGTAATGCAGAGGCTTCATTTTTGAAGATCAACAAAAGCGGTAAGCAACTATATGAATGGGAAAGAATTCTTGTCGAAAACCGCGATTCGAGTTTCGCACGGATCATCATGTCCGTAGCATTCCCTGCTACAGCAAAGCGTTATTGGCCAGAAAAGGCCGAAGACGGTATAGATGATGATCTATTGAAGGAACGTGTTGAGACTATCTTGTCTAAAGTAGCAAAGATTCATTCCGCGCTACTAACCCCCGTACTACGGCAGCCGCTTCGGTCAGCACATCAACCATTATTGGCTCCACCAGCAATCGAAAAGAAACCTTTTTGGGTGGGTGAGTTTTTGACAGTTGTTGAAGGGCGAAAAGGCACCTTGGCAGAAACTACTAATCTGTTGGCACGTGATAAGAGTGACTCAGCAGACGTGATTACACGCAATGCCAATCAACTCCTCGACCATGCCGTCTTGGCTGTAGATCATATTTCAGGCGAAAGCTCAAGATCTTTGCAGTTAGTACCAACGATATATTTTTATTCAGAGGGTGGTGCTCCACTACGAGGATTTTTATATGGCTGGCTGTACTGGCTGTTGTCTGGTAGTGATAGTGATGTCAATTTGCGTAAGAAAATATTCTCTGCATTGAGGAAACCGTTTGAGGAAACGCTGTTAGAACAGAAAAAGGATTTAACAACTCGATTCGGTAGAGGGATAGGTTCAGGCAGCGAGATCACTGGGCAATGGGCTTCGTTTTTGGATGAATTGCTTCTACTATTGGCAAAGTGCAAGGGAGATATCAAATCGAGCGATTTTTCCATTGGTTATTCAAAAATTAGACAGGCGTTACCAAATCCAAAAGCAACAAGAAATGACAGCGATGAAGTAGCAGCAAGAGCATTCACTAGCAAGCAAAAATCTGGTTTGACGCTCGATAGAATACATCAGGGACTTACAACGTGTAGCATTTGCGGAGGGTTTCTCGATCCTACACAATATGCACAGCATGACCATATTCTTGATTACGCAGATGGTGGCGTAACAAGCTCAGATAATCAAGCAATAGCACATCCTTACTGCAATAACAACAAAAAAGAAATCATGGTGATGATGCAAGCAGGCGCACCCAGAATTCCTGTTTTTGAGCCATACGACCCAACTCTTGGCGGACAGCAATTAACCTTTGAATTATTCAGCGACGGCTATTTTTCATCATAGCTGAACCAGTAAGTAATCGTTGTGCCTCCTTTAAGGCATTTTCATCAGCATCAATTCCGATCACCCGCCTAGCTTTTCCGACATCACGCGCAACAAGCATTGAAGTACCACTGCCACAAAAGGGATCGAGAAAAACACCGTTTTTCGGGCAAGTCGCTCGGATTGGCAATTGAGTCAATGCATCAGGGAAAACCGCAATATGCTCTTTGCCTAAAGCTGCGCCTGAAGTTGATATAGTCCATACTGATGGGTGAGGCTTTGTTCCTTTTTGACTTGTTGTTGAAGTTGTTGGTACGGCTACGGCATCAGGGTCAAAATAGTATTTACGTTGCTTCACAAAGTGAAAAACGTATTCATGCACACGCGCACAACGATCATTAACGGGGTCGGGTATGGGGTCAGGTTTATACCAAACATTGTCATTACGTACTATCCATCCATGCTCTTGCATTAGCATGGCAAAGCGATGAGGAATAAGAAGAAGCTGCTTAGGCGTACACCATGGTCGCTCACCAGTTAAGTCTTGCGGTCTGTGAAACCGACGGTTTCTTTGTTTGTTATCTATCCCTTGGGAGAAGCCTCTTCCACTCCAATACGTGTCCCCGATATTCACCCAACTGCTACCTGAATCTTTTAATACTTTCTGGAACTCAACAAAGATAGATAGAAGTCGGACCAAGTATTCATAGGGATGTGGCTCAAGTCCCAATTGATTTTCAACAAGGTAATCACGTTGACCATAATAAGGCGGTGATGTGACTGAACAATCTACATACTTACGAGGCAGAGTAGAAAGTACTTCCAAGGCATCACCGTGATACAAAACAATTCTTTGATCCTCATAGAAAGGCTTGATATTCACATTGCCTTCAATAATTGGTCGGTGGTAATTTTTGCTTGCCACGGAGTTCAATAATTGATTTCTAGCTGTGTTTCTTAAATCTTTTCTTCTTTCAATTTCGCGGGCCAGGAGCACTTGAACACCCTTGGTTGTGCCGCCAAATAACTGTTTTAGAGCTTTTTGCTCATTGCTGTTGAGCCTAATACCAACTTGAACACGTTTGTCTTTCTTAATAGCATTGCGATTTCTTAGGGGTGCTGCCATAACAAATTGAATTGTATATACAAATCAATCGCTATATACTTAAATTTCTCTAATGGGAAATGATTGGCAATAGCATTGAATAGAGATCGGTACAATCCCCTCACGCATGGCCGATCTCCCCAACTTAAGCATCCTGCTAAGCGACCGCGACAAAGAGCGCTACCGCCTCATCGAAATTGCCGGGCAGGGCGCGCACAGCGTCGTCTACCGCGCCGCAGATGCGTCGTCGGGCCGCACTGTCGCCATGCGCATTCCCCGCGCAGATATTCCCGCCGAGGATGCCGCCCGCGTGCATCGCCACGAGCTGGCGGCTGGCAAGCACGAAGGCTGGCGCAGCCTGGCCGTGGCGCAGGTGTTGGATGAGACAACAACCGCCGATGGCCGGGCCGCGCTCATCACCGAGTGGATTGACGGCAAAACGCTGAGCGGCTATCTCAAAGAGCGTGGGCCGATGTCGCTGTCATCGCTGTTGCTGCTGTTTGGCCCGCTGGCGAACGCGTTAGACAAGGCGCATACCGCTGGCTTGCGGCATGGCGATCTAAAGCCCAGCAACTTGATGATCTCTGCCGGTGATGCGCCGCGCGCGGTGCTGATTGACTTTGGCCTGGCCCAAGACAGCAACGCCGACGCGACCATGACCACGGCCGTGCGCGGCACGCCGCGCTACCTCGCGCCAGAGATCATCGCGGGCAAACCCACCGACCATCGTGCCGATCTGTATGCCTTTGCCTGCATTTTGTACGAATGCTTGGTGGGCCAAGCCCCGTTTACGCAACAAGACACGCCCGCGCTGCTGTATGCCCACGCCCACACGCCTGCCACACCGCCCAGCGAAATTCTGCCATCGCTCTCATCCGGCATAGACACCGTGTTTACTAACGCGTTGGCTAAAGAACCCAGCCAACGCTTCGCCAGCGCCACACAACTGCTGGATGCCATCTTCGTCGCCACCGCGCAAAGTTCGCAGCGCATCGGGTCGCCGCCGCCGCGCAAAACAAAATGGGGCTGGTTGGCTGTGCCGGTGTTGGGGGTGATGGGTCTTGTGGCGTGGCTAAGCACCAGCAACCCCAATCGCTTTGCGCCTGCCTCAGCCGCTGCACCCACGCCCCCTGTTGCACCATCAGCCCAACCCACCTCCGAACCAACCCCCATCGAATCACCCATCCCTAATCCCCAATCACCCAGTAGCAACCTCCTCTACACCCCCGCCACGGCCAGCGGCAACATGCCATTGTTGGTTGGCGATGCGTTGTATGTCTCGGATGGGCAGGGCCGCATTAGCCGCGTAGATGCCAGCAGCGGCGATGCGGGGTGGCAAGTGGCGCTGAACCCGCCGCTGAACGACGCCGTGTTTGTATTTGGCGAATCGTTGGTGGCCGCAAACAGTAGCGGCCAGGTGCAAAGCTGGTCTACCGAACGCGGCGTGCCCAACTGGACGCTGACGACAGACTATGCCAATCAGACTTTCGTGATGAATGATCGTTTAATTGTGGCGCGTTGGGAAGATTTGTTGGCGATTGATCCCAACACGGGCCGCATCACCGCCATTTACACCCGCACCAACGAAGCTGGTTGGGCCACCGAGTTCCGCTCGTTGGGCGACCGTGCATTGGTGGGCGCGTGGAACGGCACCCTTCAGGAATTTAAGTTGGGTGACAGCGGCTTTGAGGTGATTACGCGGGTGAAAGATGTGGACACCAGCAACCTCACCGCGCCACCCATCGAAGCCGAGGGCTTGATTGCCGTGACCTACAAGCGCGGCGTGATTCGGGTGTGGAACGCAGATGGCACCGAGAAGTGGGCCAAAGATTTAGGTGAAGCCATGAGCGCGCCGCCGCTGATCGTGCGCAGCAACCCCTCGCAAACGTTGCTCATTGTTGGGGTTGAGGACGGCACGCTGCGCGCCTTTGATGTGGAGACGCAAGAGCAAGTGTGGCAATACACATTTGGCGCAGCCGTGCGCCTTGCGCCCATGCTTTGGCCCGACGAAGGCGTGATTGTGGGCGCCAGCAACGGTGAAGTGGCTTTGTTGGACTTGGGTAGCGGCGAAGAAAAGCAAACATGGACGGTGCAAGGCAGTGTGCGCGCGCCTGCTGTGATTGATACCGAGAACAAACGTGCGTTTGTGCGGGCGAATGGGGTGTGGGTGTTGGTGCGCACGCCATAGCAAACCTACGGAATCTTCCCCACAATCTCCGCCTTGCTCACATCCACTGCGTAATAGCTGTTGTTCAAATGCAGCCAAGCCACATCGCCTTGCCAGCCCAGCACGGCAGGCACCGAATAAAACGGGCTGGCAATGTTTAGCTTGATGGCCTTCTGCCCCTGGCTAGTGCCGTCTTTCAAGTTAAACGTCTCCACGGTCAATTGAAACTCGGGCTTGCCCATGTTGCGCACCAGCACCAGGCCCGCAGGCGCAAGCTGGGCTGCCCAGACCACATCGTCTCTGTCTTTGCCGATGAGGCCTGCCAATGAGTCAGGCCCATTGCCCTTCATCGGCCCGCCCGCGCCAAACTTCACATCCCACAGTTTGTTGCCGGTGGCGGTGTCTATGCCCCACAGTTCAAAGCGCGGTGTGCCACGCGTGTAAAGGGCGCGCACCACCAGCACGCCATCCTGCTCACCCAGGGGCCGCACATTGTCATAGTCGTCGCTCTTGGGCACCAGGTTCTTGGCTTTGCCGGTGGCTGCATTCAACACAAATACTTGGTCTTTGCCGCCCACATAAATCTTGCCGTCTCGCAGCACGAAGTTTGCGTTGTCATACTGGGGTGGCTGGGCATCCAAAATTGTCGTCGTCCACAAGGCCTTGCCTGTGGTCAAGTCCCACTTTTGCGCACAGCCATCAAAAGTGCCATACCAGGCATACAACACGCCAGCGGCCTCGTCCAACTTCATCGCGTCATACGGCTGCGAGTAGACCTGGCTGCGTCCACTTGCGCCCTTCAGCTTGCACGTCACATCAAAGTTCAACAGCGCATCGCCGTTTGCGCTGAACACGGTCACTTGCGCGGGCAATCCGTCCGTCTTCTCGTGCCGGTCAATGGCCACCACTTTATCGCCCCACACAAAGAAGCGCGGCAGCACGTTTGCCAGTGTTTGGCTCCACACTTTCTTGCCGGTCTTTACATCAAAGCCTTGCAGCACATCGTCTTTGGTTAGCACCACCAAGCGGTCTGCCACCAAGCGCAGGCATTCCTTGCACACACCCGTCACTTCGTCGCTCAGGCTGGTCTCCCAGCGCGTGGTGCCGGTTGCGCGATCCAAAGCCAGCAGACGGGTTTTGTTTGCCAAATACACCGTGTCGTTGGTGGGTAAAAACTTGCTTTGCAATTCGGCATCCACGCGCCAGCGCAGGGTTTTGCTGATTGGTTCTATGTAGACCAACGCATTCTTGCTGCCCTTAATGTCGTAGCCCATGCCCAGCACATCTGGCGTGGCCTTGTCTTCAAAACTCACCAGGGTGGCATCCTCGCGCAAGCTCAACCCCTCGAACGGCGATGCGACCGAGTTGATGACCTGGCGAATCGGGTCGAGACTGGTGTTAATCGTCACGCCGTTGCCAGAGAACAGGTTGCCAGCGCCATTGATCTGCCGCATCACAAACCACGCCACGCCGCCAATCACCGCCAGCACCACGCCAATGCTGATGAGCGTGCCAATGCAGCCCGCGCCCGCCGCCGCCCCAGCAGCGGTTCCCACAGCCTTGCCCGCGCCCGATACATCCACATGAATGGTCTGCGAGGTTGAACGCGCACCCAGGGCCGACCCCACTGTAAACAGTGTTTGGTTCAGCAAATCGACATCGCCATTCCCAAACGCATCCACCACGTCTTTGCTTTCTTTCAGGCCCAGCCCGGTCGCTTCGCGCAACGTTTTGATCGCCTCGATCTTGTTGCCTTTGGCAAGCAGTTCGTTGATCTGGAAAATGACCTCTGGCGTGATGAAGCCCATGTTGGCCTTGCCCTGCGGTTGCGGCGGGCGCAAGTCGGCAGGCACGGCGCTGCTCATGCCGCAATGATCACATTTGATGACGATTTGTTGGCCGCCGCCATATTGCAGAGGCGCACCGCAGTGAGGGCATTTGAAAGTTGTGGACATGGGGTTCAAGAGGTTTGAAGGTTTGAGTTTGGGGATTTGAGTTTGGAGGTTGAAAGGTTACAAGTAAACGTCGGGAATTATGGGCATTTCCGCAGGCGGTTAACGCAATGCTTGTTGCACATCGGCCAAGTTTGCTACATTGGCAATGGCACGCACAAACTCGCCCAGCGTTTTGCTGCGTTTACGCAGGTCTTGCACAGCAGGGCCAATTGGGTCTTTGCCCGCCGCAGGGGCGCCGCCTGGCACGGCGTTGTAAGCACCATGAAACGCAAAATAACCCTGGTTCAGTTTGCGGATGCGATAGCCATTTTGCACAAACAGCGTGCGGCGCTGCTCCATATAGGCTTCAGCTTCATCAATCTTGCCTTGCGCCAAAAGCTCGTCGGTGGTTATCCGCGTCTCGCGCATGGCTTTGTTGAAGTCGAAATCGCTTTGCTGCAAAGCCAAAGAAGCCACAACACCAGCAACCTCATTACAGCAATACAGCGTCGCAGCGTCAAAATGCTGTGATGCTGTATTGCTGTCGTAACGCGAAACCAAATCTGGGTAGTAGCGTTGCAACACGCGTTGCTCAATTTCCTGCTGCACAATCACGGCAGCGGTTTCGTTGATGGTGCGCGCAGCCGAGTTAGTGCCGTAGTTGCGGCCCACATACGAGAGCAGCAGAAAGTTGTGCGTCCATTCGTGGGCTACCGTGCCCACAACCCAGGGAATCTGGCTGGTCTCGCCCAGCATGGTGGGGTACGCGCCAAGCCCGCCAATCGGCTCGACAATAGAAGACACCTCAAAGCGTTCGTCCACCTCGCGCTCAATCTGGTCAAAGGCATCCACGGTTAGGCCGGTCGTCAGCTCACGTTGGTCAATTCGTTCAATCTTGTCGCGCCGGGAAATAATTAGCACATCGGGCAGTTCGGTAAAGCGAAAGCGCACCGGCGGCAGCACCTGCCCGCCGAGGGCAAAGCCCTCCTCGCGCAGCACGCTCTCCACTTGTTCTTGCAAAATAGCCTCGGCCAAGTTTTGGCGGGCGCTAATTTGGGCACGCAGCGCATCGCGCTCTTGGCGCAGGGCGGCGGTGGTCGTTTGCGGGTTGGGTGTGGCGGGGTCGGTGAAAACCTGGGCGATCTGGCCCTCTAGCTTTTGGAAGCGCTGCACGGCGGCCATGTAATCGCGCACAAATTGCACTTGGTTGGTGTCGCTTAAGCCATGCTGGGTCGCAATTAACTCGTGGCCCAGCTTGTTGGCCCAGGCCAATGTCAGCCAGGTGCCAAAATCAAACTGCTTGCCCGCTAAAATTTGGTTTAGGCCCGTCTCGCGGCTCTGCGTCAGCAGCGCATCGGCACGCAAGTTGGTGGCCAGGAAGATGAGCGCTAGTACGAGGCGCAGCACGCGGCGGAAGAACACATCCAGCCCAGTTAAGGCCAGCCATGCCAGGCGATGCACAACGTGTAGCCAGGGCCGAGGCAATTTCATCCACAATCTACGCACAGATCTTTCAACAGCTCCCTTACATCTTTTCTACACCGCGCTCACTCCAACTTTTTGAGTAATCTCTCACTCAACCCAACATCTTGGGTTCTTGGCTCAGGCTCAGCCAATATCTAGGGTTGGGCCTCACAGAGTGCCCTGCAAAACTCTCTAAGCGCTCCTTTAGATTTGAGCCTGATTTTGCATAACAAGTGCAAAATGTGGACAAGTAGGTATGCAACTGGGGAAAAGAGAAGGTGTTTGGGGATAAGTCTGCCAAGTTAAAGCATTCTTAAAGTTGCAAAACTTGCGAAAAGAGTCACAAAGTTTTACAACATTTTCAGAAGACTTTGTCATTATGTGTGTTGCCGTAGACACCTGCCAGCGCATCTTCTACCCTGGCGGGTGGGGCGGCCTTAGCAAAACGGACAGCTTCATCAACAGACATAAAAACGTCGCCTTCAGCTTCTTCCACATCGGCCTCGGCCACGCCGCGTTCCAGCAGCACTTTTTTGCAGCGGGGGATGGGATCGAGTTGTTGCCACTGCTCCACCTCGCCCTTGGGGCGGTAGACCATTGGGTCGCCTTCGTAGTGGCCTCGGTAGCGGTAGGTGAGACCTTCGATCAGTGTCGGCCCTTGCCCAGCCCGCGCCCGTTGCACGGCGGCTTGCATGGCTTCGTACACCGCCAGCACGTCGTTGCCGTCCACGGTCACACCTGGCATGGCGTAGCTCTCGGCGCGTTTGCTGAGCTGGCTGAGCGGCGCTTGTTTGTGTTGGGGCGTGCCTTCGCCATACAAATTGTTCTCGCAGAAAAAAATAATGGGCAGCTTCCACAGCCCAGCCAAATTCAGCGCCTCGTGGAACGCACCCTCATTGGTAGCCCCATCCCCGAAGAACGAGACGGCGACGCGGAGGCCCCCACCCAACCCTCCCCCGTCAGAACGGGAGAGGGCTTTGCGGAATGCCAGCGCCGCGCCCACCGCCATGGGGATGCCGCCCGCCACAATGCCGTTGGCCCCCATGATTCCCAAATCGAAATCGGTCATGTGCAAACTGCCGCCTTTACCGGCGCAATAGCCGGTCTCGCGGGCAGCCAGCTCGGCCATCATGTAGCGCACATCGCCGCCCTTTGCAATCAAATGTCCATGCCCACGGTGGGTGCTGGTGATGACATCGTCTTGGTTCAGCGCCGCGCACGCGCCCACCGCGCAAGCCTCCTCACCAATATAAGGATGAATGAAGCCTGGAATAAGCCCCTGCCGCCGCTCATCGATGGCGCGCAGTTCAAATTGGCGAATGAGCACGAGTTGGCGATACAAATCGAGGAGGCGGTCATTGGATAAAGTCACGCGGACA
>JAYTNY010000400.1:0-3886 GCA_043748055.1 Roseobacter sp. | reverse complement strand
CATCTTCCAGCGCCATGCGCGGGCCGTAGGTGTTGAAGATGCGGATGAGGCGCGTGCGCAGCCCATACTTGCGGTGATAGGCCATCGACAGCGATTCGGCGAAACGCTTGGCTTCGTCATACACGCTGCGTACGCCGGTGCAGCTTACGTTGCCCCAATAGCTTTCTTTCTGTGGGTGTTCCAATGGGTCGCCATACACCTCGCTGGTGCTGGCTTGCAAAAAGCGGGCATTGTTTTTGAGGGCCAGTTCGAGCGCATGATGCGTGCCGTGCGAGCCAACGAGCATGGTCTCGATGGGGTTCTCCAGATAGCCCACCGGGCTGGCGGGCGAGGCCAGGTTCATCACCGCGTCCAGCGCACCGTCATAGCTCAGGCCTTTAATGATGTCGGCTTCGATCAACTCAAACTGCTTGTGGCCGATGAGATGCGCGACGTTGTTTTTGCTGCCGGTAATAAAGTTGTCCACTGCGACGACGGAATGCCCGTCGGCAATAAACCGCTCGCACAAATGTGAGCCGATAAACCCTGACCCACCGGTAATTAATATTTTCATAGTGTGTTCCTTTGTTTTATTTGATGTTCGTTGTTGACGCAGAGATGCGTTAATCACAAATTCTCACGAAGGTTGAGCTTGTACGGGAGGAAATACAGGTTTGAGTTTGAAGGTTTGAGTTTGGACAAACCACCCAACCTTCAAACTCAAACCTCTTTGCATTATTCACGATCAAATTCGCGATCACTGCGCCAGTTTGGTGATGCCCACCAGCAGACACAAAATAACGCCGATGGCGAAGAGCATCATGCCGCGCCGGTCTTGTTCGCGCCCAGCGCGTTTGCGGCTCTGCGAGCGCGTCACTTCCATCACGCCCACCACTGCAATGCCTACGCCCAGGACTAGGATGATGATTGAGAGAGAATCCATGCTCTGAAGTTAGTAGGTTCATAAAGTGGATAAGGTTGCATGTTTAGACTGTCAACCTTATCCACCTTAACCAACCTGATACACCCTAAAACTATTTACTCACCTTGCTCCCAATTTTCACCATCTGCACCTGCACCATGTAGCCCTTCTCGGCATCGTCGCCGATGGCAAATTTGTTGGTGCCAAAGAAGCCTTTGCTACCGGTGCTGAAATCTTTGGGCAAAAGCTGAATGGGCATGCCGACTTCTTTGCCGTCCACAAAAAATTTAACGATGACATTGGTAACGGGAGTTGCGGGGGTTGTGTCTGCCATAAGCACGAATTTTACACGGCGCGCCGGTCTAAACCTCGCGCCGCGTTAAACCTCCGAAGTCTTTATCAGCAACAATGCCAAACTTGTTGCTGATAAAGACTTCGGAGGTTTTCTTTTGCAATGAAACCGCTTTCGCCCGCAGATTTAACGGTTTACCGCTTGCTTATAATGCGCCGCGCAAAACTAAACTAAACAAAGTAAGCACGGAGATAAACATGAAAGTTGGCATTCTGACAGGCGGCGGCGATGTGCCGGGCCTGAACCCCGCGATCAAAGCCGCCACCACCCGCTTGATTAACGCTGGACATGAGATGGTGGGCATCCGCAAGGGCTGGGGCGGGTTACTGAACTTTGACCTAAGCAGCCCTGCATCCACCGAAAAATATACGCTGAAGTTAGACCCACTGGCCGTGCGCAAAATTGACCGGACGGGCGGCACCTTTTTGCACAGCAGCCGGACTAATCCCAGCAATGTAAAAGCCAGCGACACACCCGAGTTTTTGCGCAAGGGCGCAATTTACGGCGATGGCAGCCAGGCCAAATACGATTTCACACCACATGTGTTAAACGTGTTGAAGGCATTGGGACTGGATGCGCTGATTGCCATCGGCGGCGACGACACGCTGAGCTATGCGCTGCGCCTGCACCGCGAGGGCTTCCCAGTGGTCGCCATCCCCAAGACGATGGACAACGATGTGCGCGGCACGGACTATTGCATTGGCTTCAGCACGGCGATGACGCGCTCGGTTGAATTCATCAACAACATGCGCACGGCAGTGGGTAGCCACGAGCGTATTGCCGTCATCGAGCTGTTCGGGCGCAACAGCGGCGAGACCTCGCTCATCGCGTCTTACCTGGCGCAGGCCGACCGCTGCATCATCAGCGAAGTGCCGTTTGACCCGGAGCGCGTGGCGAAGCTGTTGGCCGAGGACAAGCGGCGCAACCCGTCTAACTACGCCATTTGCACCATTAGCGAAGGCGCAGTGCCTGCGGGTGGCGCGGTGGTCGAAAGCGGCGAAGAGGATGCCTACGGCCACAAGAAGCTGGGCGGCGTGGGCGAATATCTGGCCGAGCAGATCAAAAAGCACACCGGCGAAAGCATCATGTATCAGAATGTGGCCTACCTCATGCGCAGCGGCGAGCCGGATGCGCTGGACAAAATGGTGGGCTTTAACTACGGCACGCTGGCTGCCGATCTGCTGATGCAAAAGAAGACCGGCCTGATGGTGGCCCTGCAAAAAGGCGCCTACACCACCGCCGAGCTAGAAACCCTGGGCGGCGGTGCGCGCCCGCTGGATGTGGATGCGCTGTATGACCGCGAGCAATACAGGCCGCGCGTCAAAGACTTGATCGGCAAGCCGATGTTTTTGTATTAGTCCGCTGGTAGCCGCAGGCTTCAGACTGCGCCTTATATACGAGAAGCGAACGCAGAGAGCCAAGTCTCTTGCCATGTTTACTCATATATTGGGCGCAAGCTGAAGCATGCGGCTACCCTGCGTGAGCCAACCACTCTGCCGCATCCCTCGACGAACGCAGCCGAACCAGCGCCAAGTGTTGATACTCCGGCTGCGCCAACATCAACGGCATCTCGCGCCGACGCTGCCAGTACGTTTTGAATGCCCAGAAAAAGAGTGAGGTGCGCGGGTGAAGAGCATGTCGCCAAGTTTCACGGTTGCCGTTGCACACAGTTTCTTGGATGGCAATGCGCCGCAGCGTGCGCGTGGTTAAGCGCCATAGCACGAGTGGGAAGGCGTAATCCAGCCACACCAACGTGTCGGCTCGGCCCCAGATCAAATCCCGCACGAGGGCGCGGTTGCCACTGGTGACCCAACGCGCATCCGCAGCACGTTGTCAGGCGGCATCACCCAGTTGGCGTCCCAACCCAGGTCATCTAAATCTACGCACTGGCAAGACAGCCTGACGGCCAGTTGCGGAGCCAGCGTGCTTTTGCTGCTGCCGGCAATGCGGTTCATAGGGAAAGTTTTCTTGGGTGAACCACAAAGACACGAAGATCACAAAGAGATCGCAAAGGACTTTTCTTTGTGATCTTTGTGTCTTTGTGGTGAAAACTTCTAACCCATCACCCGCGCAAAATTCCGCTTGCCCACCTTTAACACCGCAGGCTGCACCAGCTCAAGGTTCTCTTTCCAATCCGCCACTTTGCGCCCGTCCACGGTCACGCCACCGCCTTCGATCAGGCGCTTGGCATCGCCTTTGCTCTTGGCAAAGCCCACCTCGACGATGACATCCACAATGTTGCGCGCTTGCACGCGCACCTCGGCAATATCGGCGGGAATCTCGCCCTTTTGAAACTTGGTGATGAAGTCCTGCTCGGCATATTGCGCCGCCTCGACGCTGTGGAAGATGCTGACGATCTCACGGGCCAATTCCATCTTGGTGTCGCGTGGGTTTACGGTTGGGTCGGCCAGGCGCTTCTCAATCTCGCTCACCTGCGCCGGGCTGTAGCGCGTCGCCAGCCTAAAGTAGCTCAGCATCGCAAAGTCGGGGATGCTCATCACCTTGCCATACATCTGCTCTGGCGGCTCGGTCAGGCCAATGGCGTTGCCCTGCGATTTGGACATCTTCATGCGGCCATCGGTGCCGGGCAAAATGCCGGTGATGATGCCGATCTGTGGCTTCTGCCCGTTGGC
>JAYTNY010000399.1:0-3771 GCA_043748055.1 Roseobacter sp. | reverse complement strand
TCGTTAATCGAGGTTTCGAGCGCGTGGGCATGTTCGTCCACTTCGTGCCACTCGAACTTCATGATGACGTGCAAGAACATCTCTAGCAGGCGGTGCCGCCGAATGGTGCGCGTGGCGATGCGCTTGCCCATGGCCGTTAGCGTGGCCCCTTTGTAGGGCGTGAGCTGAACGAGTTTGCGGTCGGCCAGGCGCTTCAGCATAACGCTGGCACCGGAGGGTGTCACGCTAAGGCCTTTGGCAATGTCGGTGGTGTTGGCTACGTCGCCGCCCACCGTCAGGCGGTAGATCACATCCAAGTAATGCAATGTCGCATCGTTTACGCCTACGGGGTCTACGTCTTTGTTCATCGTCATTTCTAACTTCACCTCGAAGGTTCAGAAACCTCTGAGGTTTGTCAATCTATCAAACTTAAATTTGACTGCGGTCAAATTTTACGGTGACTGGATGTACGCGTCAACATCTTTGTGCAAAAACTTAGCAACGGCTAAGGCTGCGTTTGACGGAGCCGGACTTGCGCTGACAATTACGGGTATTCATCGCGTTTTCATACGCGTTCACTGACTGATGTCAGGTGTATTCGGCTACGAAAGGAATTAGCATAGGCGCAGGTTTGGTGCAGGTATGGAATCAACACAGTTAACGGGCTCGAATTTTCAAGGGCAATCTATCAAAATTTCGGTGGAGATTGAAATAGAAGGCAAACCGGCGTTGTGTGTAACGGTGCAAGCCGAAGGCGATGCGCAATCGGTGCAGCAAGCCACGGTGCAGTTGTCGACAGCTATTGCCTCGTTGGTCTCGCAAGTGATGGGGCCGCAGACCGTGCCCATTACTGAGACACCTGTTTCTGTGCAAGTTGCTGTGCCTACGCCAACGGCTTTGGCTGTGCCACGCAAACCGAATCAGGCTGTGGCGTTGGTGTGGCTGGCCCGCCACCAGCAACGACTCACCATTGGCTTTGGCGGTGCGCTGGTGCTAGCGGCTATATTGGTGGCGGTGGTCTTCCCGCCGCTGGTGCCGCGTGCGCAACGCATCGAGGTGTTTATGATGTCGCTGGCGTTTGGCCTGATTGGCGCGGGCGCATTATTCGCAGGTGCGTTGCCAGGGAAAACTGATTCGCCCGCGCCGCAGCCAGCCCAATCACCTGCGCCTGCCGTGCCGTTTGCGCCGCGCTATAACTCGGCTAAAGCCCTATTGCAAAAGCGCAAGCCGTTGAATGCCATTTGGGGATTAGGCTTTGGGGCGCTATTTCTAGTGGCGGGCCTTGTTGCGCCGTTTGTGTTGGGGCAGGCCAATGCCGATGACCGCTTTTTGATGATGATTGGCTTTGCGCCGGTGGCGGTGACGGGCGCGTTGATGATCGCCATTTTTTGGCGGGTTGTTACGGGCAAAGCCCCGACAAGTACGCCATCAGCCAAACCCGCCGCCAGCGCCCCGCGCAGCAGCAAGCCCAGCGTAACCCGCATACCCGACCAAGCCGCGTTCAAGCTCGGCGTGCCGCTGTTGATTGGGACCTCGTTGGTGATACTGGTTGCAGTGTTGGCGTTGGTTGTGGTGGCAACGGTGTTGCCTATTTTGAATCGCTAGCTCAGAGTTTGACTATGAATCTATCTCTTGGAGTCGGCCTGCTCACCGCCATTGTTACGGGCGTGTTTGCGTTTTTGGTGTTGCAGCGCTACTTTACGCGCGGCGGCACGCATTTGTTGTTGTGGGGATTAGGCTTGGTGCTGTATTTTGTGGCAGGCGTGAGCGAGGTGTTACTGGCCTTTGGCTGGAGCGACACGGCCTTTCGCCTGTGGTACTGGAGCGGTGCGCTGATGGTGCCGCCGGTGCTGGGCCAGGGCACGCTGCACTTGCTGATGCGCAAGCCGTATGTCGCCAACATCGCATCCATCGTGGTTGGCGTGGTTGCCGTTGCGGCGCTGGTGTGGATGTTTTCGATTCAGCTTGACGCGACGAAGTTTGTGCCAGGTGACGACATCGGCAAGTTTTTAACCGAGAGCTACAAGAACATCATGCCGGTTTCGATCATCCGGCGCATTCTGCCGCCGGTACTAAACAGCTATGGCACGCTGTTGCTGGCGGGTGGGGCGGTGTATTCGTCCATCTTGTTTTTTCGCAAGCAAATTATGCCGAACCGCGTGCTGGGCAATGTGTTTATTGCGTTGGGCGGCATTTTGCCAGCCGCCGGCGGCAGCCTGGTAAAGCTGGCCGAGACTACGCCTGCGTTGAGCGAAACGGCCAGCACGATCAAGTACCTCGGCATCTTCTTTGGCGCAGTGCTGCTGTTTATTGGCTTCCAGATGGCGACGACGGTGAAAGTGCCGCAGGCGCAGCCGGTGATGGGAAGTGCGTGATGCGTGATGCGTAATGCGTAATGCGTTTGAATAATTGTTAATCAACGCATTACGCATTACGCAATACGAATGACTACGCGCACCCTTCACGCCAACCCCATCATCCCCGGCGCAGCCAGTGGCATTGCGTTGGTTAGCCGCGAGCCGCTTTCGTTTTGGGGCGGCTACGACGCGGCGACGGGCGAGATTATTGATCGGCGACACGCGCTGAGTGGGCAGAACGCAGCCGGGCGCATTTTGGTGGTGCCGTGCGCGCGGGGTTCATCCACCACATCACAAGTTTTATTAGAGGCAGTGCGCGCAGGTACGGCACCGGCAGCGTTGATTACGACCGAGAGCGATTTTTTCTTCGCCCTGGCTTCGGTTGTGGCCGATGAGTTGTATGGCAAGCCGCTACCGATGGTGGCGGTGAGCGAGGCTGAGTTTGCGGGGTTGCGGACGGGGGATGTGATTACGATTGAGGGTGATGGTTCTATCTATATTGATGTGATTAAGCGACAAAACTAAAGCGATCTAAATCGCCTCAAACGCTTTCGCCAGCTTAGGCGACGTCCAGGCTCTTTAAGCAATCCGCGTAAGAATGGCTGTACTCCCTCACTCTTGGATCGCTCTCGACACGATTTCGCAATATCTAGTGAGGGATTTTCTTTCAGTGCGTTGAAATCTTCTAGCTGAATTTGCCGTTCGCGCAAAACGATTGGCGCAGAGTTAATCCACGCTTCAAAGCCATCTGTATAGAAATAATCATTCGCACCTGGAAAGGTGCAAATATGCAGAAAAGCGTCCAAGTCATCAAACGGCAATTGAAGAATATGCTGGGTATTGTCGTTGTTGACATCCCAAATGGATTCAAGCGAATAAATTATTGCAGCAGCCGTGTTCTGTGCTAAAGCTGTGAATGGGCTTGCAAAGTTATCTGCGTGGGGGATAACTTTGTCGATTTGCGATACAAGGCTTTGAACTTCTTTCAAGCTAGGTTTTTTAACCGCAAGCGCTGTATCCCAGACTAAGTCTAGAGCTGTTCTCAATAAAGGCGAATTCCCCCAATATTCTTGAACGCAAAATGCTTCATAGTTAGGAAAGAGTCGTTCGCAGCAACACGCGAACAGTATTAACTTCCCTCTGTCACTTAACTCGTGAAGTCTTGTGACGATGGGGCTGCTGAGATTCTCTAGCATCCGTTTATCTGTTCCCCATCCGTTGATGTCGAAAGCGCCACCACACCCCAACGGGATAGCCCAGCATCTTCGCCACATCGCCCACCACGCGAATGATGGGGACAAGCAACGCGGCCTTGAGCTTTTCGACCACGGGCAGGTTCTGCCACAACTGGGTGAGTCGGTAATAAGGCGTTTTGTGATACGCGGCAAACCCCATCAACAAGCAGAGCCAAGAGCCAAGAGCCAAGAGCCAATAG
>JAYTNY010000398.1:0-14317 GCA_043748055.1 Roseobacter sp. | reverse complement strand
TATTTCAAACGCAGTCTAAAGCCTGCGGCTACCATGCTGGCGTTACTTTTTACTGACTTCCCCACTCAATGTAAACCGGCATCAACGTCAGCATCAGAGTTTTGCTGGGTGCAATGGTGTTGCCCAGCGGGTCGCTAACAGAGGTGGGCAGGGTCGTTAGCTCGATGGGGCGCTCGACAGCATCGAACGCGCGAACCAGCCAAAGCGTGCGGTTGCCTTGCTTAAACTTGTAACCCACCACGCCCACGTTGCCCACATCTGTAGGCAGAATAGGGCCGAGATAGGTGGCACCCCCAAATTTGGCATGGGCGATGCGCAAGGCCGCCGCTGCGGGCAACAGGCTGCCATCGGGTGCCCGCAGCTCCGACCCGCGCCAGCCTTCATGCGAGTACCACAGCACGGCCTTTAACCCCTCGGCCATACCGGCGGCAAACACTTCGGGCACATACCAGGCTTTGGCGGTTTCGTGCTGCATGGCGGGTGTGCAGGCTGTGCAAATTAGTGCGGCCTCGGTGTCCAACAAATATTTGCCGGTTACGCCGTAGGCAGCCAGCATGTGTTTGTAATAACGCGCTTTGGGAATGAGCGCAGAGCCAATCTTGTTGTGCGCGCTGCTCCAGCCATAGTTGCCCCAATGGCCCGGTGTCTCAAGGTAATAGTCATACGAATGAAAGCTGACGCCATCGAAGTAATTCGCGCCGCCGTCCTTCAAAATGCCCTCAAAGAAACTGGTATACGAGCAATCCGCAGTGGGTGTGGGCGGATGCAACGGATCGCAATCGGCTAGAAAGCCACCCAACAAAAGCTGAGCCTTAGGGTTAGCGGCTTTCAGCATGGGGTAAACCACTTTGAGCATAGACGCGTAATAGCCGCCACCGCGATACAGCGAATCGCCTGCATCGGCCCAACAGCCATAGAACTCATCTGGAGCATTGTTAGTCAACGCATCCACCTCGTTGCCAATTTCAAAGTAAGTGACGTTGTAGGGCGGTTGGCTATAGCGCGCAACCACGTCGTAAATAAATCTGCCAAAGTCTGCAAACTTATCGCTGCGCACCGGCCCGCACACCGAGCCCGGCACCATTTGCGCCCAGGCGGGTGTAAGGCGGATGATGAGAATGGTCTCCAACTTTTCCGCCGAGCTTTTGATCAAACGGTTTTCAAGCGTAGTCACTTGCTGCCAGTTTCGTTCGCCAGGGCTTGGCTCGATCACAGACCAGTGCAAGGCATTTTGCCGGGTCCAGCGCGCACCCAGCGAGTAAATTTGTTGTGAGTAGGATTGCAAATCAAATGCCTCAACGCCAAAACCAAAATAGGGTTCGGGTGTGGCGGTTGGCCCGCCTGGCGTGGGCGGCGTGGGCTGGGTTGTAGGCCCAGGCGTGAGGGTTGGCCCACCCGGTGTGACGGTCGGCATGGCTGTCGGCGTGGGGAGTCCGGGTGCAGGCGAGGTTGGGGCGAGTGATGTAACAGTGGGATTAACCTGTGGGTCTTGCAACGTGGGCTGCGCCGAGGGCGTGCCAGACAGAATAGGCGGAGTAACGGTTGGTCTCGGTGTTGCGGTCGGCATCGGCGCGTACTGATTGGGGAAGTACGGCATATATAGCGTGTAAAGAATCTTGCTATCCTCGGCTGCTTCCGGTGTTTCAGGGGATTGATGAGATTGAGAAAGCGGTATGCTTTGCGCCACCGTGCGTGCAACAAGGGCTGAATGAGCTAAATGAGCTGAATAAGCGGGATGAAAAGAAGCGCCCAGGGCGATGCATGCCAGAAGCAAGCACCCCAACACACAAGCCGGTGTCACCCATTTTTGTTTTCCACAAATCATGCGATAGGCCTCCATTGGGTTCATCGCAGGTGTCCACTATTACGCAAGCGCGATTATTAGACCTCTTGCAAAAGTCATTTGGCTTATAGCGTTCGTAGGGGCGTTGCATGCAACGCCCCTACTTTTGCAAGAGGTCTATTAATCGCCTGTGTAACGTGAGTTGCGATGAACAAATCTGACGCGGCTCGCAGGCTTGACGCAAAGAGATGTGACGAAATAGCGGGAAGATAAAGTGAACAATAGCGACACGAGAAGCTGCCAGGGTTCTCTGGGGCGGAAAAGACTGCGGTACAGCGTATGACCACAACAGTCTACGAATTGCGGGTGATAGTACGCCTCAATCGTTGTGAGGACGTTGTGAGGAACTTAAGACCAATCAAAGACCCAATCAATCTATGTTGGGTCTAAGTCATCCATTCGATGTAAACCGGCTGCAAACTCATGCTCGGTGTCTTGCTGGGGGGGATGGCATTGCCGAGCGAGTCCGTGATCGTGGTCGGCAATGTAGTCAGCTTAAGCGTACGCTTCAAACTATCGGCAGAACGCACCAGCCAGACCACGCGGTTGCCTTGCTTAAACTTGTATCCGGTAATGCCATACACACCGCCCACATCGCGCGAGGTGATTCGTCCGACATAGGTGGCAGCACCCAATTTGGCGCGCGCGATGCGAAAGGCATCGTGGGCGGGCAAGGGGTTCCTATTGCCATCAATAAGTTCGGTGCCCAGCCAACCCTCCAGGCTGTACCACATGGCAGCTTGCAACCCTTCGGACATGGCCGCTGCGTAGGCCTCTGGCACATACCACACCTTCGCTAAATTGTGTTGGTTATTGGGGGTGCAGCCAGAGCACAACAAGCCAATCTCGGTATCCATCAAAAACTTGCCAGTCACTTTGTACGTGCTCAGCAATTTTTTGAAAAAGCGTGCTTTGGCGATAACGACTGGCCCGGTGGTGTTGTAGGCGCTATTCCAGTTGGTGTTGCCCCACTTGCCCAGCACCTTGTAGTAATACTCGTAGGTATGAAAACTCACCCCATCAAAAAAGTTGGCCCCGCCATTTTTAAGCACGCCCTCAAAGAAACGCGACGAGCTGCAATTCTGCCCGCTGGGTGGCCGCACGGGGTCGCAGTTGGCGAGCAGGCCGCCCAACAATACCTGGGCCTGCGGGTCGGCGGCTTTTATCTGCGGGTAGACCAGCTTGAGCGCATTGGTGTAATACGCCGCGCCATAGTAGTAATCTTTGGAGTCGCCCCAGCAACCCCACACCACATGCACCGTGTTCACGGGCGCATCCGGCTCGTTGCCAACCTCCCAAAACTTGACGTTGTAAGGCGGGGCGCTGTAGCGCGCCACCGCATCATGCACAAACTTGGCATAGGCCTGTAGCTGGTCGGCTTTGACCGGGCCGCACACAGAGCCAGGCGTTTTCTGCGCCCAGGCGGGCGTGCCGCGAATAATCAACACCACTTTCAAGCCCATCTCAGAGGCTTGCTTCAGAGCTGCTTCGATGCTCGTCGCCTCCCAACGCCGCTCGCCGGGGGTTGGCTCTACTAATGCCCAATCCAACGCATTAACGCGGATGTAACTAGCACCGGCTGTGCCCACTTTGTCCAGGTTCGCAAACGGGATGTTGGGTTCGATGCCAAACGCAGTGGCCCCTTCGGGCTGCAACACACTGGGGGTGTAATCCGAGGTGTCGCTCAACTCATCCGTATCGGTTAGCGTCCCAGTCTCGGTCAGTTGCTCGGTCGTCGTAATCTCTTTGAATTCCGAGAGCAACACGACAGGCAGGTTGATAGTGGTGGTAAGCGGCAACCCAGGGACGGCTGTTGTTTCAAACACGATGTGCGGGTCGGGTGTGGCTGTAGGTGCAGGGGGCGTGGCCGTCAGGTCGGGTTGATCGGGTTGAGCGCTGGCCTGCTTAGGGGCCATTTCGACAAAAACTGCCATCAGCACACACGCCAGTGCAAAACCAAAAAGTGTTGTGATGTTTGTTATTCGGTGAACGCGATGTTGCATAGTTACCCCTTGAATGTCATACATGTTAAACGATAGCGATTTGGCAAAGATGCATATCAAGTGAAATAGGTGCGAAATAGGTGCGATTGATTGATTCACGCGTATAAAAGCCGTGATACAACATAGGCTAGAACACAATGACAAACTCACTCAAAACCAAACTGGGCCGCTGGGCCGCTGGCGGGCTGTGTGCTGTGCTGATCCTTTCAGCATGCAGCACACCTGAGCTGCCCTCTCTGCCTTTTGGCTCCACCTCTACACCGCGCCCCATCGAAGTGACCCTGTTTTTTACGCCGCCCCCGGCGGCAGAAACTGCTACGCCAGAGCCGCCAGCGCCGGAGTTGGCGACAGCCACCTCAGCCCCAGCAGCGACGCCAGCGCCGCTTTCATTGCCGACCACTGCGCCTACAGCATTGCCCACCGAACCACCTGCTGAGTTGCCCACAATTGCACCTGCTCCCACCGAGACCGCGCTTCCCACGCTGCCTGTTGTGGAGGTGGCTGCCCCGCGCGTGGTGACTGTGGTTACGACGGTATTGGTGACCGTGACGGTAATTACCACTGCACCCCCAATCGCAGCCACGCCCAAATTGACATCAACGTCGTCGCTGCGCACCACGCGCACACCCACGCCCACCCTGAGTGCCAAGAGCACCAGCTCAAGCGTCATCACCCCCACACGCACCCCGGTTCGGCCCCGGCCCACCGCCGTGCCAGTGGTTACGGTGGCACCCGCCAACTTGTCCAGCGTGTTGGCCGTTGCCTACAAGAGCAATATCAAAAGCGACCCGTGGGGCGTGCCGTTTAACGAAGATGGCTGCACCCAGTTTGATGATCGCCGCGCAGGCCGCAAGGTGTATCTGGAAATCATCGTGCGCCCATTGATTGCGGGCGTGAACAGTTGGAGCGCTCAGTTCTATCAAGGCGGCAGTCCATTCCCCACTTGCATCAGCGACCCATACATTCAGCACGGCACCCTGCGCGAGCGCGATATTCCCGCACGGGGTTATCCGTTGCCGTTTGAGATTTCTAAAACGCTGATTGCATTTGTGCCGGAGGGCCAGGCTGTGACGCGGCTGAACCTGTTTGCAAACGGCAAGACCGAACTGTGTTTTGCATTGTCGGGTGCCAGCGCAAATGAAATTCCCTGTGGCTCCTGATGTCAGGACACATTTGGATGTGACCAGCCCGCGCAGGCGGGCTTTGCAGTGGTAGCCCGCGACTTTAGTCGCCGGGCGGCGTTGCGGGCGGCTGAAGCCACTGCAACACACAGCAAAGTCGGCCTATGCCAACTGGAACAAAGTTCATTTCAGAAAGTGTCCCGACATCAGCTGTGGCTCGTAAGTTTAGTTAAATTATCTATGTCAGTACTTACTTCTTCAGACCTCCAGTTCTTCGACCAAAACGGCTACGTCATCGCCCGCAACGTAGTGCCACCAGCCAACCTAGATGCGGTGATTGCCACCATCTGGGAATTTCTGGGCATGGACCCACACAACCCCGACGATTGGTATCGCCCGCCACACAACCCGGGCGGCATGATCGAGCTGTATCAACATCAGGCCTTGTGGGACAACCGACAACACCCGCGCGTTCATCAGGCCTTCGCAGAGATTTTTAACACACACAAATTGTGGGTCAGTGAAGACCGCGTCTCGATGAAGCCGCCCTCGAACCCCAAATATCCCGCTTACGATCACAAGGGCTTTACCCACTGGGACATAGACACCTCGAAGCTGCCGTTGCCGTTTGGGGTGCAGGGCGTGCTGTGTTTAACCAACACCACCAAAGACATGGGCGGCTTTCAATGCATCCCTGGGTTTCATCGCCAACTGGAGGCGTGGATCAAAACCCAGCCCGCCGACCGCAACCCGTGGGCACCCAACCTGGCCGCACTGCCGGATGGCCTACGCGTGGTGCCTATCCCCGCCAACGCGGGTGATTTGATAATTTGGAATTCGTTGCTGGCGCATGGCAACGGCCACAACGTGTCCAACCGCCCACGGCTGGCGCAATACATCACCATGTCGCCAGCGGGCGATGAGGCTGATGAGGCTGAGCCGCGCATTGCGCGCTGGCGCAACCGCCAGAGGCCCGATGGCAATTGGGCACCCGGCGACCCGCGCCGTTTGGAAGAACTGCACGGCAAGACCGCCGAGTTAACCGAGTTAGGGCGCAAGTTGCTGGGGTTGGATGCATGGTAGTTGTAGCGGCAAGGCATGCCTCGTCCCTACTAAAAATCGTAGTCAATCCACCAGGCTAGCTCTTGCCCCGGCGCAATTGTGCGCTCCAAAAATGGCTCCCACGAAAACGTGTACGGGTTGCCCCAGATGGGGAAGAAGCCCGGCACATAGCTGCATGTGGCCGTAACCAAACCCAGCTTAGGGTGGCGTTGTTGCACAACCAATGCCGATGCAGCCTCGTGGTTCAGCGCCAAGTAATTGCGCCCATCTACCCACGGCCAGTTTTTGCGCGCAATAAAGCCGTTGGATTGAAGCACATAGCTGCTGTTCTCATCGAAAGTGGCTGGCATGTTGAGCTTGATGAGTTCATTGCCATTCGCTTGATCAGTTTGCGGGTAGAACGGATGGGGGAACCAACACACCGGAATGGCGGCACGGCCGGTATTGCGCAAGTGCGTCTCGGAGCGCACCGTGCGCCCCATCAATTGCACCGTGCGCGTTAACCCCAAAGACCAATCGCCATGCGTCTGCGATGTGGTCATGCGAATACGGTGCGCGTCGTGCATCACGTGCCAGGCGCAAAATGCTTTCACGGCGTTCTCGGCGTAGTTCGGGTTCAACTCACACAGCCCCACCCCGATGATGAGCACCTCGGTTGCATCCCCCGCAGCGCGCAACGGGCCGAGGTTGAACGCATCGGGGATGCCTTGCCCATCAAAAGTATTGAACGCGTCGGGATAAGTGGGGCCGCTGAGCAGCACGCCCTGCTTGGGATCGTGAATCTGAAAGATATAGCCGCCCGTGCAATAGCGCGCACCCATACGCTGCTGGTCGGCAACCGGGTCCAGAATCTCGACAGTGAGTTGGTCGTTGGTGAGGGTATACATAGTGGGGATTGTAGGGGCAGGCCTTGCGCCTACAACACAAATGCCGTTCTAAAATCAGCCCATGCAAATTACTCGGATACAAAGTTTCTTTGTCGTAGTACGTGCGTTTTTGGTTCTCGTTGTGCTGATAGGCTTCGCGCCATGCGCGCTGCATGCCCAATCCACAGACCAGAGGTTTTGGGCAGTGGCCGCGCCCTTCCCCACAGTCGCCGATACCATCACATTCGATGCCCTCAAGGCGTTTTGGAAAGGCGATGGCGTGGCGCTCAAGTCCGTCTCCAACAACGGCGCGGTGCCAAAATTATTTCTAACGCAAGAATCGCGCAACGCGTTGGTGGCGTTGATGGGCGAACCCGCGAGCAACGCGCCGATTGCGATGACCGATGCCGCAGGCTTGGTGGGCGCAGCCTGGGCAGCACGGCCTGCGGCGTTGGCGGTGTTGCCGTTTGACCAACTGGAATCTCGGTGGAAGGTGCTGCAGGTCAACGGCGTAAACCTCCTCGACAAACAGGCCGACGCAAATGCCTACCCGCTGCGCACCGATGGCCCCGCCAACCGCGATGTGAGCCGGATGAGCGTGGTGGCGATGACCGGCGTAACGGCGCTGGTGCGTGGCACGGCGGTGATGATGGAGAAGAAGGGCATCACCTACCCCGGCGAGAAAATACGCGAGTGGATGACGACGGCGGACATTGCGCACGTTAGCAACGAGGTGAGCTTTTGGGACCAGTGCCCCAAGCCCAGCTTTAACAGCGGCGTAACCATGTGCAGCAACCCGCGTTATTTGGAGCTATTGAAATATATTGGCACGGATGTCATCGAACTGACGGGCAACCATTTGTGGGATCGCGGCTGGCAAAACCTTTCGACCACCCTAAAAGTTTATGAGGACTTGGGCTGGCCCTATTTCGGCGGAGGCCGCACGGCAGCGACAGCGCTAAACCCAGTCAAGTACGAGATCAACGGAAACAAGATTGCCTTTGTAGGCTGCAACTGGTTTGGCAGCAATTGGGCGACGGATGTGCGGCCCGGCTCGGCCCGCTGCGGCGCAAAGAACCCGCAGAAGCTGGATCTGATCGTGCCGGTTATTCAGCAGTTGGTGCGCGATGGCTATCTCGTCATCGCTACGCTGCAATATCTGGAGCTGTATTCGTATTCAGCCTCGGCCCAGCAGGCGCAAGATTTTGATGCGTTGCGCGCGGCGGGCGCTGTCGTCGTCAATGGCAGCCAGGGCCACCATGCGCAAGGCTTTGATGTGAACGCCCAGGGTTTTGTGCATTACGGCACCGGCAACTTTTTCTTTGGCGACCAGGCAGGTATTGGCACGCACCAGAGTTTTGTAGACCGACATGTGTTTTACAACGGCAAATATCTTGGCGTCGATCTGCGCACGGCTTACATTCAAGACAACTCGCAGCCCGTGCCGATGAACACGAAAGATCGCGGTGTTCTGTTAGCGACGCTGTTTAAGGCGAGTGGGTATTGAGGGGAGCCGCGGCTCCCTCCCTCGTAAATCAGAATTTACAAGGGAGGGCTGGGGAGGGGGCCTTACCGTTGTAACTCGTATATGGGCGCAGTCTGAAGCCTGCGGCTACCTGCACAATTTTCTTGTGCTACTTCATCGCAATGGGCAAATACACAAACTTGTCTTTGGGTGGCGTTGTGGGTGTTACTGTCGGCGTACCTTTTGGTGGGAGGGGCCTTGTGGCGGTCGGTGTCAAATCTGGCTTGCCGGGGTAGCCTTCTGCGCCGCACTTGATAAGTTCGCGCAGGCAGTTCATGCGGTTGGCAAGCGCGGTTTCGTCCCAGGCGTTAAAGAAATCGCCATGTGTGGCAGCGGCAGACCCTGAACCGAGTGAGGCCAGCTTCATGCCCACCTCGCCGCGCGTGGCGTAGCGCAGCTTAAATTGCAGTTGCGGCACCGGCACCGGATGGCTGGCTGGGCAGGTGTGATTTGCGTTATAAGCCATGTGGCTCTTGTGGTCGGCGCTGTCCACGTTCTGGCCGTCCCAACAATCGGGGAAGTTCAACAGCAGCTCCAGCTTGGAGCCTTGCGGGCAAATTACAAAATCGGTGGTGCTGGAGACGTTCTCGCCAAGACATGACCATTTGAAGTGCGAGGGGTTAGGCGCAGTGGTGGCTGCGCTGTTGCCCGCCACTATTTTTAGGCCCGGTGGGTAGGGCTTTACGGCCTGCGCGTTGTCTACATCCACCAGGTAGTAAATCGTCACCTGGTCGAAAGGGATAGGTTGGCTATTAGCGCCCAGCAAACTCGGCACCCAGTAGGAAGACTTGTCGCTGACCGGATTGCAAGTGGTGTCACCCACCAGCAAGCTCTCTAGCGTGGATGAGGCATTGGTTGTGACGTTGCCCAAAAAGTCGTGCAGATGCGACATGCCGGGCATGTTCTTGTGGACGATTGGGTCATCGGGCGCGCGGTGGCTGAGCGGGCAGAAGGCCACAAACTCGCCGATGTCTTGGGGCAGGCGCGGTGTGCTGGCATGGGCGTTGGCGATGAGCCAGACCCATGCTGTCAGCACGATGCCGATGATGGCGATGGCACGTGAGCGATGGCTAGTCATCACGCAAGGCCTTCTTTTCTTCGCGGCGGGTAATAAAGCGGTCTACGGCCATAGCCGCCCAGCCAATGCCGCCTACGATGACGATGACGGCCAGACAACCCAACCCATACACAATCCAATTGGTTGGTAGAGAAAATGACATGTGAACTCCTCCTTAAAACCTCTCAATACCCAGCAGGAAAGCCAAACAAGGTTTATTTACGCCGATAAATGCGATAGTTGCCGTTGATGAGCGACAAACGATAGTGGGCTTTGATGTACTCGTCGAGCAATTTTACGCCGCTGCTCTTGCTGCTGTCATTGGGTTCGCGTGCGCCCTCAAACATGCTGGTTAGCACCACTGTGCTGGGTGGATTACGCACCAAATCTGCGACCATCTCTTGCTGCACTGGCAAGGTGTTGATGAGGCCGGGATGGAGTTCGTGATAACGCGTGGGGCTGCGGGCCTCGAGCAAAAAATACAACATCACATCGTTGGCAAATACGCGATCGTGTTGTGTAAGCCCTAAGTACACCCTCTCACCGGGCTTCACCGTTTTCTGCAAGTGTTGAATGAGAAAGCGTTGCTCGTAACTCATCAACGTGCCTGCAGCGATAGGCAGCGATTGGCTGATGAGCAACGATGACTTCTCACGTTGCTCCAGCATTTTTTTGTGCCAATCCAGCGGGTCAACGGTTAGCAACAGGGCAATGCCAATGGCAAAGCCAGAGATGATGAACGACCCTGCTTTGTCTGCTTGCCAAAAGCCATGAACGATGAACGGTAGCAGTGTGATGGCGGCCAGAAAGAAGTGCGGCGTATGAATCAGATCGGAGCGGACGCGGGCTTGATTGAAACCAAATAGGCCAAACAGAATGATGAGCAACACGCCCCAAACCTGCGCACGGTGTTGGTTTAGCTTGGCCTCGGGCCAGTCTTTGGCATCGCGCAAGCCATGTTCCAATTCCAGCCTCACTGTTTGCATGTGCCCCATCCGCACAGCGGCCACCAGCCCTGCCATGCCATATAGCAGAAATGGAACGTAGAACGGCAAATCTTCGGCAGCGCCCAACAAGGGCGGGTAAGGCAGATCGCGCACTTTGGGGAATTCGATGAGCGGGAAGATGAAAAGTTGCTGGGCCAATTCGTGGATGGGTGTGGTGAGGAGAAAGAACAGCGCGACCGGCGCAACAACGATGAGCGCAGTGGCTAGAACGGGAAAGACCCGCGACAACAAACCAGGTTTGTTGTCGCTCGAACGCTGCGAGGCTGAGAAGACAAACAGAACAAGGCTTTCAGCAACAACGACGTAGATAGCCATATCGTGGCGGAAGAGCGCCGTGAGGCCGAGGAAAATGCCAGCAGGAATCAAATCCTTTCGTGCAATTCGATCAGCCATCAAGCTGCGCAACACACAGTAGAGGCTGAGGAAGCTGAAGGCCAACCCTTGAAAGATGGGGTAGCCGAAGAAGCCGTAATATGCGAGCCAGATCACGCTGAGCGCCCACACAAACAACGCGGTGATGCGCGAGGACAATTGCGCCGCAACGAGGTAGATGCTGACCGACAACAGCGCACGCGAGGCCACATCCCACCAACGTTCCACTAGGATGGTTTTGCCGAACGCCGTAAACAACGCCGCCAACGTGTAGAACTGGCCAGGGCTGTATTGCGTCCAGAAATCGCGGTAGGGCAGTTCACCTTGCATTACGCGCGTAGCGCCATACACGATGATGCCTTCATCGTAGATGTTGAGGTAGGTGAACATGCTGGGACGGATGTAGACAATGGCGGCAACAAACATCGCCACGAGGCTTGCTCCCCAAATCAGCTCTTTATATCTCCGCTCCTCCGCACCTCCGCGAAAGAGCCTGCCGTTCAATCGCACGCTCACTAAATCCCTTTCGGCGCAAGCTCTTCAGCGCGGTGGCAACTGACCATTTGGCCGTTGCCCACGTCGCGCAGTTGTGGCACTTCGGTTTTGCAACGGTCGATGACGTATTTGCAGCGCGGATGAAAGGTGCAGCCTTTGGGCAGGCTCGCCAGGTCTGGCACCTCGCCCGCGCTAACCGTGCGCGTACCGCGGTAACGGCTGGTGGTCTTGGGCACGGATGCCAGCAACGCCTCGGTATACGGATGCCTCGGCGTCTTCATCACCTGGTTGTTGGTGCCTAACTCAACCACGCGTCCGGCATACATCACCGCAATGCGGTCGCACATATAGCGCACCACGTTCATGGCGTGCGAAATAAACAAATAGGTGAGTTGGTACTCGCTCTGC
This sequence comes from Roseobacter sp., assembly GCA_043748055.1. Taxonomy (GTDB): domain Bacteria; phylum Chloroflexota; class Anaerolineae; order J036; family Brachytrichaceae; genus JANMVQ01. The sequence goes on along the minus strand of JAYTNY010000398.1, from coordinate 2,558 downwards.
AAATCTTTCAGCAGGTTCAGGATTTGAGCCTGAATCGAAACGTCCAACGCCGACACCGGTTCGTCGGCGACGATGAGGCTGGGCTTGACGACGAGCGCACGGGCGATGCCGATGCGCTGGCGTTGGCCGCCGCTAAAGCTGTGCGGGTAGCGCCGCAGATGCTCCACGCGCAGCCCGACTTGCAGAATAACCTCGCGCACGCGGTCTTCCATCTCGCGCCCGCTGGCGATGCCGTTGACAAACAGCGGCTCGCCGACAGTTTCCAACACGGTCATGCGCGGGTTCAACGACGAATACGGGTCTTGGAAGATCATTTGCGCGCTGCGGCGCAGGCGGCGCAGGTCGTTGCCATTCAGTTGGCTCACCGGCACAACCTCGCCCTTCACGCGCAAATTAATTTCGCCCGCGCTAGGTTCATACAGCCGCAACAAAGTACGACCCAGTGTGGTTTTGCCGCTGCCGCTCTCGCCCACAATGCCCAACGTTTCGCCGGTTTGCGCGGTCAAATTAACGCCATCTACGGCTTTGACAAAGCCCACTGTGCGGCGCAGAAACCCCTTTTGCACAGGGAAATATTTCTTGAGGTCTTTGATCTCAAGGAGAGGAAGAGGAGAGAGGTCGGTCATGGTTTGGTGAATAGGGATTAGTGAATGGGGATTAGTGAATTGTGAATAAGAATGGCTAATCACTAATCCCTATTCACCATTCACTTCTGATACAAGAAACAACTGACCTGATGCGTTGGCGTAATTTCGAACAGGGGCGGGCGTTGGGTGTCGCACAGGCCATCAATGCGGTGTTCGCAACGCGAGGCGAACGGGCAGCCGCGTTGCTCGGTAAATGGGCTGGGCAGTGTGCCACTGATGGGTGAGAGGCGTTCCTGATTGCCTTCGATGCGCGGAATGGAGCGCCAGAGCGCCTGCGTATACGGATGCAATGGCTCGGCAAACAGCTCGTCGGTGGTGGCGCGCTCCATCACCTGGCCCAAATACATCACCATGATCTCGTCAGCGATTTCGCCCACCACGGCTAGGTCGTGACTGATATACATCATGCTCATGCCGTACTCGGCTTGTAGCTCTTTGAGCAGCTCCAGAATTTGCGCTTCGATGGTGACATCCAGCGCCGTCGTCGGCTCATCGGCAATCAGTAATTTTGGGTTGCACGAGAGGGCCATCGCAATCATGGCGCGCTGGCGCATGCCGCCGCTCAGTTGGTGCGGGTAGGCATCGACCAAACGGCTAGGGCGCGGGATGCCGACGCGGCCCAACACAGCGATGGCTTGTTCGCGGGCACTTTGCGGCGTGGCCCCGGGCACATGCAACAAAATGGCTTCGATGATCTGGTTGCCAATGGTAAAGACCGGGCTGAACGAGGTCATCGGCTCCTGGAAGATCATGGCAACATGCTTCCAGCGAATATTGCGCATCTGTGCGCCGCTGGCCTCCAGACCCAGAATGTCGATGCTCTCGGCGGGCTTGCCGTTCTCGGCTTTCAGGTGCAGGCTAATGCTGCCACCGACGATTTTGGCGGGCGGCGTGGGCACAATGCGCATAACCGACTGCGCCGTGACCGATTTGCCGCAGCCGCTCTCGCCGATCACGCCCAGGGTTTTGCCATACTTAATCTCAAAGTCCACACCGTTCAGCGCATGCACCACGCCTTCGAGCAAGTTGAAATCAACTTTGAGGTTATGAACTTCGATTAGGGTGTCTTGGGATTTTGTCATGCGACTGAGGAGTTGTCAGTAATTAGTTATTAGTTGTCAGTTGTCAGAAACTAATAACTGATCACTGAAAACTGATAACTTATCTTGTGTATGGATCCGCCGCGTCTCTAAGTCCATCGCCTACGAAGCTAAACAACAAACCGGTAGCGATGACGAAGAGGGCTGGGATGAGCAGCCACACTTGCTGGGCGATGGCGACGAGGTTCTGCGAATCTTGCAGCAGCACCCCCCAACTAATGGCGGGCGGTTGCATGCCCAGGCCGATGTAGCTGAGCGCGGTCTCACCCAGAATTGAAGCGGGGACGGCGTTGGTGAGTGAGACGATGAGGTGGCTGGTGAAGCCTGGTAACAGATGCCGGAAGATGATGCGAGCCTCACTGGCTCCGGCGCATTGGGCAGCCAATGTGTAATCTTCCTCACGCAGTTGCAAAATTTTGCCACGCACCACACGCGCCAAGCCCGTCCACCCGACGATGGACAAAATGACAGTGATGGCCAGAAACGTCTTCTCGGTTGACCAAGAGCGAGGCAGCGCAGCGGCCAGCGAAATCCACAGCGGAATAACGGGCACAGCCTGAATGAAGTCAATCAGGCGCTGCACAATTTCATCGACAATGCCGCCAAAGAAACCGGATAGGCCGCCCAGCAACAGACCAATAAAAAAAATAAGAATGATGCCGACGAACGGAATAGATAGAGACAAACGCGCCCCATGAATGACGCGCGAGAATAAATCGCGGCCCAGGCGGTCGGTGCCAATCAAGAACACGGGCGGGTTGCCCTTGCCTGTGCCTAGCAAATGCACATCGGACGGGATGAAGCCCAGCAA
>JAYTNY010000397.1:0-5344 GCA_043748055.1 Roseobacter sp. | reverse complement strand
TTTTGCGACTATTTGCATTTGCACAAGATATCACCTGCGTCACGTCCGGTCAAGCCCTTTTGGTCGTTTGGTTAGCAAGTGAGCAGAAAGTGAGCAACGCGCGGACTGTGGCCCGCACGCCTATGTCCTTACAACTAAGTTCACACACAGGAGCGCGAATGATTCAGAAAGCAGCAACACCCCCAACCCGCATCAGAAATCTTTTACGCAGCAAACCAGCCGTGTTAGCGCTGATTGCGCTGCAACTGGCGTTGGTGGTGCTGCCTGCCAAAGTAGCCAGCGCGCATCCGCTCGGCAATTTCACCCTCAACCGCTACAGCCGTCTCGAAGTTGAACACGACAAGATCACCCTCATCTACGTCATAGACCGCGCCGAAATCCCAGCCTTCCAAGAGCGCGAGGCCATTGACACCAACAAAGACGGCCAACTAAGCAACGACGAGCAACAGGCTTACCTGAAAGCCGAAATCGCACGCTTATCCCCTAATCTCAGGCTTGTTATAGATGGCGCTCCCGTCACGCTTCAGCCCGAATCAAACCAGATTGAGTTCCCTGCTGGGCAAGGCGGCCTGCTGACCCAACGCATCACCGCGCGCTTCATCGCCCCAATCTCCAATCTCCAATCTCCAATCTCCCTCACCTACACCGACACCAACTTCGCCGGCCGCCTCGGTTGGCAAGAGATTGTCTTGAAAGCAGGCCCAAACGTTACGCTGCAAGGCGACAACTTGCCAACAACCGACATCAGCCAAGAGTTGCGCAACTACCCGCAAGACATGCTGCAAAGCCCAGTGCAGCGGTCAGCGGTTAGCTTTCAGCTTTCAGCCAGCGATAAGCGATTAGCTGTAAGCGATAAGCCAGCGGCTATCAACTCGACACTCCCCGCTCGTCCCTCTGCCGATCCCTTCGCCGACCTCATCCAGATCAAAGAGCTGACGGTGAGTGGGGTGTTGTTGGCGGTGTTGGGTGCGTTTGTCTGGGGCGCGGCGCACGCGCTCTCGCCAGGGCATGGCAAGACCATTGTGGCGGCGTATGTCGTCGGCCAACGCGCTACGCTCAAGCACGCCATCTTTTTGGGCGCGACGACGACGATTACCCACACCGCTGGCGTGTTTGCGCTCGGTTTAATCACGCTCTTCGCCTCACAGTTCATCTTGCCAGAGACGTTGTATCCCTGGCTCGAAGTTATCTCCGGCGTGCTCGTCGTTGTGTTGGGCATCACGCTGCTGCGCGGGCGCATCGCATCGTTGTTGCGGGCTTTTAAGGTTAGTAAGGTTAGTAAGGTTTCTAACGTTAGAAACCTTACTAACCTTACCAACGATGCCCACACCGATTTCGATCCGGCACAACCCCACGACCACGGCGATGGCTTTACCCACAAGCATGTTATGCCGGGGCAAAAAGTGGGCTGGCGCAGCTTATTGGCGCTGGGCGTGTCGGGTGGCTTGTTGCCCTGCCCGTCGGCGCTGGTCGTCATGCTCAGCGCCATCGCGCTGAACCGGGTGGGCTTTGGCATGTTGCTCATCGTCGTCTTCAGCCTGGGGCTGGCCAGCGTCCTCATCGCCATTGGCATGTTGCTGGTGCGCGCCGGCAAATTGATGAATAGCGCATCGCTCTCACGCTTCAAGTTCACCGTTCCCCTCATCAGAGCCGCGCCCGTGTTCAGCGCGTTGGTCATCACGGTGGCCGGGCTGGGCATTACCTGGCGGGCGCTGGCGTTGGCCGGCGTCATTCGAATTTAGGTGTTCGTGTTGATGGACAAACCAGGTTGATCGAAAAAAACCTGGTTTGCCCATCAACAAAATTTCAAAGGAGTTAAAGATATGAACGATACGATTACGAAACCCCCTGTTCGCAAGTTCGTGAATGCAGCGTGCATTGCTGCGTCGCTGGTGGCGATGCTGGCGGCGGGTGCGGTAGCCCCGGCCCCCGGCGCCACCCGCGCCTCCAGCCACCGCGAGGCCCCGCTGATCTCGTTGGATCAAGAGGCCGACGTGACCGACGTGTACGCCTTCGTCAGCCCCGACATCAGCAACACCGTCACCCTCATCGCCAACTGGATTCCCTTCGAAGACCCCACCGGTGGCCCCAACTTCTGGCACTTCGACGACACAGCACGCTATTACATCAAGGTAGACCGCGACGGCGACGCGATTGAAGACATCAGTTGGGAATGGACGTTTAGCCCCATCACCATCAAGAACGCCAACACGTTTCTCTACAACACACTGCCCATTCGCAATATCACCGACACGCAGTTCAACCTGGTGCAGACCTACACCGTCACCGAGATCACCGGCCCGACGGCGATGACGAGCAGCGTGCGCACCAACATTCTGGTGAACAAGCTGCAACCGCCCAACAATGTAGGCCCGCGCTCGTTGCCCAACTACGACCAGGTCGCCAAGCAGGCCATTTACACCAGCAGCAACGGCTACCCCATCTTCACCGGCCAGCGCGATGACCCGTTCTTTGTGGACATCGGCTCGATCTTCGACCTGGGTGCCTTGCGGCCCTTCAACGCGTTGCACCTGCTCACCCCGCCTGGGACTGCGCCTGGTATCGACAGCGTGGGCGGCTACAACATTCACGCCACCGAGATTCAAGTGCCCAAGAACGCGCTGGCACCAACGTGCACCAACGTGCAGAGCGATGCCAAGTGCGTGATCGGCGTGTGGGCCACGAGTGAGCGGCCTTCACTGACCGTGCGCTCGTTTGGTTCGGTGAAGGCCGACCCAAGCTCCACCTACGTGCAGGTGGCCCGCCTGGGCAACCCGCTGGTAAACGAGGCCGTGTTGCCGTTGGCCTTGAAAGATGCTTACAACGGCTTGGAGCCGAAGGGCGACACGCCGTTGGCCGCTGGCACATTGGCTGGCCCGGCAGCGGGTGCGCTGTTTGTAAAGAGCGTGTTCACGCCGGAGTTGCAGGGCTTGTTGCCTGTGCTGTACCCCGGTGTATTTACGCAGACCGGCGCGACGGCGAACTTGCCCGCCACGCCGCGCAGCGACTTGTTCACCATCTTCTTGACCGGCATCCCCAGCATCACCATGCAGAGCAACAGCGGCAACCCATTTGCCACCCCAGGCAAAGTGGCCTCGGACATTCTGCGCTTGAACGTGGCGATTGCGCCCACAGCCGGTGTGTGCCAGGGCAAGATTATGGGTGCGTTGGATGGCGACCTGGGTGGCTTCCCGAATGGCCGCCGTTTGGAGGATGACGTGACCGACATCGCTTTCCGCGCAGTAGCGGGTGGCTATGGCTCGTTCCTGAACACAGCGCTTGGCTTGCCGAACCTCAGCCCCGGCAACTTGTTGACAGATGGGGTGCAGAAGAACGACAAGCCGTGCTTGTCTAGCTTCCCCTACATCCCCTCGCCGCACAGCGGCTACGACGATGTGCATCCCGCCCCCTCAACCTCGTGGTTGTTGTGGGTGGCGAAGAATGCTTCGTTCCCAGCGGCGAAGTAAAGCTGCCCTCACCCCTAGCCCCTCTCCCAATGGGAGAGGGTTGGGGAGGGGTCTCTTAGCTTCACAAAATTTTTGAAGGGAGGTGATCTGAACTGAAACGACACAAACGGAACAACCAGACGAAACACTGTGAGCATGTGCTGCGGTAAGGGCAAGGCATGTGCTTGCAACCCACATGCATCGCCGACGCAGCACGATAGCGCGCGTTGCCAGTAGATGCCTGGCCCTTACCCAAGACTTAATCAAAACAAATTAGCTCAAATCTCAAATAAAAATTTTCAAAAGGACAGGATCATGAAATCCGTAAAACAAACTTTGACCGTGGGCGCATCGGTGGCTGTGCTACTTGCCACCAGCTTTATTGCGCCGAACGCGGGCAGCACACTGGCCAGCAGCCACCGCGAAGCCCCGCTGATTAGCGAAGACCCCAGCGCGGACAGCACCGATCTATACGCCTTCGTCAGCCCGGACAAGCCGGACAGCGTGACGATTATTGGCTCGTGGATTCCGCTGGAAGGCCCACAGGGCGGGCCGAACTACTACAAGTTTGGCGACGACGTGCGCTACACGCTGCACGTAGACAACAACGGCGATGCCAAGCCGGATCAGAGCTATCGCTTTAACTTCAGCACCAAGACCAAGAACGGCAACACGTTTTTGTATAACACCGGCCCCATCGACAGCGTAAGCAGCGACAACCTGAATGTGGTGCAGACCTATGCCATTGAAGAGGCCAATGGCGAAAAGGTGACCAAGTGGGGCGATAACCTGGTGGTGCCGCCCGTGTGCATTGGCCCCAAGAGCACGCCTGATTGCGACAAGTTGATGGCGAGTGGCATCCAGAAGATCAGCACGCCGGATGGCGAGATGCAGGTGTTCGCTGGCCCCACGGATGACCCGTTCTGGGTGGACTTGCTGGTGTTCGATTTGTTGAGCCTGCGCGCGCAGAAAGCGCCCATTGGCTATGACAAGCCCAGCAAAGGCGTGGATGGCGTGAAGGGCTTCAACGTCCACAGCATCGCCATGCAGATCCCCATCAAAAAGCTGCTAAAGGGCAGCACCGACACGGTGTTGGGCATTTGGGCGACGAGCGAGCGCCGCGCAACAAAGACGTTTAGCGCAGGCGCGGTGAGCAGCGCGGGCGATTGGGTGCAAGTGAGCCGCCTGGGCATGCCGTTGGTGAACGAAGTGGTACTGCCGTTGGCCCTCAAAGATGCCTTCAACAGCCTGCCGCCCGACCAGGATTACAAGCTGGCGACGAGCGGCACACCCGCTGGCAACCTGCTGCTGAGCAGCGTGTTGACCCCGGAGTTGCAGACGCTGTTGGGCGCGCTATATGGCGTGCCGAACCCCGGCAAACCCCGCAACGATCTGCTGACGATCTTCTTGACCGGCATCAAGACCGGCGCGGAGTTCACGCTGCAAACGCCGGGTGGCCCGGTGAAGGTGCCGGCTGGCACGAACGTGAACCAACCGGCGAAAGTAACGCCCGCCGAGATGTTGCGCTTGAACGTGGCCGAGCCATTCCGCTACGGCACGAAGGGCAGCTTGTGCAGCCCCAAGCCCAACTACAAGCTGGGCTTGTTAGGCGGCGATGTGTGCGGCTTCCCGAATGGCCGCCGCTTGCAGGATGACGTGACCGAGATTGAGTTGCTGGCAGTGGCTGGCGCGGCGTATCCGGTCATCACCGGCGAGGCGTTTGCATTTAACGCGGGCCTCATCAAGCTGCTGAACGACGGTATTGACACCAACGACAAGCCGTTCAAGGCCAGCTTCCCGTATTTGGCCACGCCGCATCGCGGGTTGGATTTCCGCTCTTGTGGGACATGGGACAAGTGTTAGTGATGCTTTGTTAGTCATGGTAGCCGCATGGCTTT
>JAYTNY010000396.1:0-1553 GCA_043748055.1 Roseobacter sp. | reverse complement strand
GGAGCCAAGCCGCCTTTGTTCATCGCGTACTTCAAGTCTTCAGCATACGTCGCCACAAAGTGCTTCAACGTCACGCCCAGACCTTTGAGGATGCCTGATCCAAATAGACTCATCTGTCCACCTCTCCCAACACAATATCCAACGATCCCAAAATCACCACCGCGTCGGCGACCTTATAGCCCAGCGTCATTTCTTTGAGTGAGTTTAGGTTGATAAACGAACTGCTGCGAATGTGATACCGATACGGGTTTTGGTTGCCCTCGCTCACCAAGTAGTAACCCAGTTCGCCCTTCGGTGTCTCCACGCGGCCATAGTGCTGACCGGCAGGCACGCGATGGTTATACGCCTTCTTGCCCGCCTGGATGTCGCCCACCTTCGTCTCGCTATCCAGTTGGTTCAACGCCTGCTGCATAATCTTGATGCTCTCACGCATCTCCATCACCCGCACGCGATAGCGGTCATACACATCGCCGCCATACAGCACTGGCACATCAAAATCGAAGCGGTCGTAGTAGCCATACGGGTCCACCCGCCGCAAGTCATACGGCACACCCGCTGCGCGCAAACACGGCCCGGTGAGCGAATACGCAATGCTGCGCTCGGCGCTCATGTAACCCACGCCAATTGTGCGGCTCTTGATAATTTCGTTGTCGTTGATCAGCGTCTCTAATTCGTCTACAGCACGTGGATATCGCTCAAACGCCAGCTCGCGTGCACGGGCCAGTTGGCTCTCGGTCATGTCTCGGCTCACGCCGCCAAAGCGCATGTAGTTGCACATCAAGCGGCTGCCGCTCACCGCCTCAAACAAATCAATGGCGTAATCGCGCTCGGTGAGGAAATACAAGGCCGGGGTAAAGAACGCGCCCAGATCGTTCAGCAAAAACCCGATGCCCCAGAAGTGGCTCTGGATGCGCGTTAGCTCGCCCATGATGATGCGCAAATATTCAACACGAGGGGTGGGCGTAATGTTCATCATCTTCTCGACGGCATGCACATAGCCCCACTCGTTATACATGCCGATGATGTAATCCAGCCGGTCGGTAAACGGAATGTTGTGCAGCCAGGTGTTGCGCTCGCCAATCTTCTCGTGGTTTCTGTGCAAGTAGCCCAGCACCAGTTTCAAGTCGGTCACGGTCTCGCCGTCCAGCTTAAGGGCCATGCGCAATACGCCGTGTGTGCTGGGGTGCTGCGGCCCCATGTTGATGATGATCTCGTCGGTCTTGATCTCATCAAAATCGGTGATGCCGTTGCCATCCACATCCAACTCGGCCACACCCGCGCCCGCCGTCGCCATCATCGGAATGCCATCAATAACGGCTGTGCCATTCGCGGCATAGTTGCCCGCCGGAATCGGCACCGACACATCCTGCATAGTGGCATACAAGTCGCGCTCGGTGTCGTTGACATACCCCACCGGATTAAACCCATCGGGGTAGCTCAAGTTGTCGGCCCATGGCACGCGCTCTTCCAGCAGTTCGTGCTTGCCGCCCGGCCAACGGTTTTCAAACGGCTTGGTCTCGCCCTCAAAATAGGCTTCCTTCCAATCTTTGCGC
>JAYTNY010000395.1:0-5047 GCA_043748055.1 Roseobacter sp. | reverse complement strand
TCCAGTCGCAGTTCCACACGAATACTTTCGCCCAATCCGCTCACATCCGTAATCGGCAGCGTCGCGGTCACATAGTCGGAGCTATTCTTCTTGATCTTGGGGCTGCGCAGGTCTTCATCCACCGTGGCCTTGGGGTCAACCGGTTGTGTCCAGTCCTTCTCCTCGTATTTCAGTTCAATATCCTGCGGCGGAGACGGCTCGCGAGGGTCGGGCTTTTGCTCTGGCGGTGTAATGGGAGAAAGGTCAGTAGTAGCAACCGAAGTGCTTTGAGCGCTGGGCGGCGTTGCAACAATATCTACTTTATTTTCGGGGGGGTACTTTGTTGGGCCTGTGCAGGTTGGTGCATCACGCTCAGCACCACACTTAAGCCCAAGACCAAGCGAACCGCAGGCACAGCAACAAACAGCGACGAAAGACGCATCGTATTCCTCCTGAATTTTTGCGAACGCAAACAAACACGAACAATTATTCTGATCCGAGCAAGTGCAGGTTAAGTGACGCTGAGGCGATGTGTCATCAGCCAGTTGGGTAGTGTTATTCCATAAATCCAATTTGACAATCTCCCACCCCCGTCCTTAAATCCCGCGCATGAGGCGCAACACTCAAACTCCAAGTCGAGTAATAGTGACTGTTGTTAAGAGCGGTGTCAGAGGACACACACTTCTTCACAGCCACGCAGACATTCAAAGTTCGGACGTTGCGCCTTTCTTTTTGTAAAAGAACGCCAGCTTGCATCCCCGTGCAAAGCTGGCGTTTTTTGTTGGCACTTAAAAAAAGTAGATAGAAGGAGGTCTTGGATTCAATGAATGTGACGATGAACGTAAACGGCACGAGTTACACGCGCGATGTAGAACCGCGCATGCTGCTGGTGCATTTCATCCGCGAGACGTTGGGGATGACGGGCACCAACATTGGCTGCGACACCAGCCAGTGCGGTGCTTGCACGGTGCATCTAGATGGCGAGGCGGTGAAAAGCTGCACGCTATTAGCTGCCCAGGCCGATGGCGGTGAGATCACCACCATCGAAGGTATGGCGAATGGAAGTCTGCACCCCATGCAACAAGCCTTCTGGGAGAAGCACGGCCTGCAATGTGGCTTCTGCACCCCCGGCATGGTCATGGCTGCGGTCGATTTTCTCAAGCGCCATCCCCACCCCACCGAGTTAGAAATTCGTCACGGGCTGGAAGGCAACTTGTGCCGCTGCACCGGTTACCAAAATATTGTGGCGGCGGTGAAACAGGCGGCAGAAGAAGTGATTGGTGAATAGTGATGAGTGATTAAGTGTGGTCAATCACCACTCACTAATCACCAATCACTTTATCCCGGAGGTTGTGATGGCAGATAAAGTAATGGGCGTTCCGTTAAAGCGTGTGGAAGACCCGCGCTTGCTGCGCGGCGAGGCGAAGTACACCGAGGACTTGACCTTGCCGGGCATGCTGCATGCGGCCATTTTGCGCAGCGCATATGCACACGCAAAGATCAAGAAGATTGATATTTCCAAAGCGAAGACCGCGCCCGGGGTGGTGGGTGTGTTTGTGGGCGAGGACTTCAAGGATTTGCCCGCGCTGCCGTGCGCGTGGCAGGCCGATGCAGGGCGCATTCAAAACAACTTGAACACGCCGCGCGTGTTGGAGTTTGGCAAGGTAACGCACAGCGGCGCGGGTATCGCCGTAGTGGTAGCCGAGACCCGCTATCAGGCCGAGGATGCGTTGGCCTTGATTGATGTGGACTACGAGCCGTTGGCTGTGGTAACCGACGCACAAAAAGCCGCCGAACCCGGCGCACCCCAACTCCACGAAAACGCGCCGGGCAACCTGATTGCCGATTGGCAGTGTGGCAACGCCGAGGAGACCGACAAAGCGTTGGCCGCTGCGCCTGTGCGCTTTAAGCAGCGCATTGTGAACCAACGATTGATTCCGAACGCGATGGAGACGCGCGGTTGCCTAGCGCAATACAATCCAGGCAGCGAGGAATACACAGTGTGGATGACCAGCCAAGCGCCGCATGTAATGCGCTTGCTGATGACGGCGTTTGTGTTTGGCATTCCAGAGAACAAGATGCGCGTGATCTCGCCGCAGGTGGGCGGCGGCTTTGGCGCCAAGATTTATCTTTACCCCGAGTATTGCCTGATGACGGCGCTGACCAAGAAATTGGGTGGCCGACCCGTCAAGTGGATGGAGACCCGCCGCGAGAACTACATCGCCACCACGCACGGGCGCGACCACATCACCGAGTTTGAGGTGGGCGCGACGAAGGACGGCAAAGTAACCGCGTTAAAGGTGCTGACCTACGCTAACTTAGGCGGCAACATCAGCACCATTGCCCCCGGCATTCCCACCACGCTGTATGGGCGGCTGTTGTCCGGCGCGTATGCCATCCCCAACATTCACTGCAACACCAAGCTGATTTACACCAACACCGCGATGGTGGATGCCTACCGAGGCGCAGGCCGACCCGAAGCCACCTATGTGTTGGAGCGGGCGATGGACTTGCTGGCGAGCGAACTGAAGATGGACCCGATTGCCGTGCGCCGCAAGAACTTTGTGCAGCCGGATCAGTTCCCGTACAAACCCGCGCACGATTTGCTGGCGGGCCTGGCCTACGACAGCGGCGACTACGAGAAGGCGCTGACGCGGGCGCTGGAAATTTTTGATTACGACGGCTTTAGAAAAGAGCAAGCGGCTGCGCGCAAGAACGGCAAGCTGCTGGGCGTGGGCTTTAGCACCTGCATCGAGCTGTGCGGCGTGGCACCCAGCGCCTGGGTGGGCTTGCCGGGGCAAGGCTGGGGCGCGGGCTTGTGGGAGAGCGCCAACATCCGCGTGCATCTCACCGGCAAGGTCGTCGTCACAACCGGTTCGCAGAGCCATGGCCAGGGCCACGAAACCACGATGGCGCAGATTGTGGCCGATGAGTTAGGTGTGCCGATGAGCGACATTATTGTGCAGCACAGCGACACGTTGGGCACGCCGTTTGGCTATGGCAGCTATGGCAGCCGCAGCGCCGCAGTGGGCGGCACAGCGGTTTACAACAGCGTGCAAAAAGTAAAAGACAAGGCTAAGAAGTTGGCGGCGCACTTGCTTGAGGCTGCCGAAGAAGACATCGTTTACGAAGATGGCAAGATGTATGTGAAAGGCTCGCCGGACAAGAGCAAGACCATTCAGGATGTGGCCTTGCAAAGCGCACTGGCCTACAACCTGCCCAAGATGATGGAGCCGTTTTTGGACGATACGGCCTACTATGACCCGCCCAACTGCACCTTCCCGTTTGCCACGCATATTTGCGTGGTGGAGGTGGATGCCGATACCGGTGCGGTGGAAGTGAAGCGCTACGTGGCCGTGGACGATGTGGGCAACGTGATTAACCCGCTGATTGTGGAAGGCCAGGTGCATGGCGGCGTGGTGCAGGGCATTGCGCAGGCGCTGTGCGAAGGTGCGGAGTATGACGAGAATGGCAACTTGGCGACCGGCAGCATGATGGAATACGCCGTGCCCAAAGCCGCCATGTTCCCCAACTTCGAGCTGGCGCGCACCGTAACCCCATCCCCGGTAAACCCGCTGGGCGTAAAAGGCGCAGGCGAGATGGGCACGATTGCCAGCACGCCCGCTGTTGTAAACGCCGTCGTAGATGCGCTCTCGCACCTGGGCGTAAAGCACATTGACATGCCGCTGACCCCGCAGAAAGTGTGGGGAGCGATGCAGAGAAACTAGTGATTAGGGATTGGGGATTAGGGATTAGGAACACGTAGATGAATTGCTACAAGTTCCTCACTCACTAATCCCTAATCCCTAATCCCCAATCACCAACATGTATCCAGCCGAATTTGATTACTACCGCCCGGCCAGCGTGGCCGAGGCTATTGGTTTGTTGACGACAAAAGAGAACGCCAAGTTGTTGGCGGGCGGGCACAGCTTGATCCCCGCGATGAAGTTGCGACTGGCCCAACCGGGGGCGCTGATTGACATCGGGCGCATCAAGGAGCTGAAGGGTGTGACGGCGCATCGTGGCTCAATCGAAATTGGGGCGATGACGACGCATGCCGCCGTGGCTGCATCGGGCGATGTGCGCAGCATGGCCCCGCTGCTAGCCGAGACCGCCGGGCAAATTGGCGACCAGCAGGTGCGCAACCGAGGCACGATTGGCGGTAGCCTGGCGCACGCCGACCCAGCTGCGGATTACCCAACTGCGTTCATCGCGCTCAACGGCACGGTCAACGTGCTGGGGCCAAAGGGTGCGCGCGCCATCAAAGCCAGCGACTTCTTTGTGGATTTGTTTACGACGGCGTTGGCTGAAGACGAAGTGATTACCAGCGTGCAGGTGCCCATTCAGTTTGGCAGCGGTGCTTATGCCAAGCACGCCCACCCCGCCAGCGGCTATGCCGTGGTGGGTGTGGCGGCGGTGCTGGCGGTGCGGGATGGGAAGGTCGGCGACGACATTACCCTTGTGGTGGGTGGCGCTACCAGTAACCCGGTGCGCTGTCTGGCCGCCGAGCGGGCATTGGCGGGCCAAGCCCCCACTGTGGAAAACATTGCGGCAGCGGCAGCGAAGGTGGCGGATGCGATTTCTGATCCGATGGGTGATATCTATGCATCGGGGGCGTATCGCGTGCATCTGGCGACGGTGATGGCGAAGCGAGCGTTGACGAGCGCGGTGGCGAACGCGAAATGAGTTTGAAGGTTTGAAAGTTAGAAGGTTTGTGGAACTGCCCGTTACTTCATCAGTAGCGGGCAGTTTTTTGTTTTCACGCAGTTACAATCTGCATAGAGGTGATTGAAATGGCAACCCTTCCTCAAGTCTCTTCTGAAGAATCACAAACTGAATATCGCACACATTGGACGACGGATGATTTGAAATACATGCCAAATGATGGCACGCGCTACGAGATTATTGATGGAGATTTATTCATGGCGAAGCAACCACATTGGCATCATGAACAGACAAGTTTCTTAATTGCCCGCGCGTTACAAGATTGGGCAGACAAAGCTGGCACGGGACAAGCCAGCCCTACTCCTGGCGTTATTTTTGGAAATGGGGACAACGTGGTGCCAGA
>JAYTNY010000394.1:0-4599 GCA_043748055.1 Roseobacter sp. | reverse complement strand
ATTGGCATGCTGGCGCGGCTGCGCGCCGCCACCGCCTTTGCCGAGCCAGAGTTGTTGGCGCGGCTAAGCCCAGACAAGCTCAAAGCATTGACGGCGAAGGAGTCCAAGCTGAGACGCTATGCGCACTACTTCGATAACTTGCAGCGCCAGAAGGCGCATGTGCGCTCCACCGAAGTAGAAACGCTGATGGCCCAAGCCAGCGATGCGTTGGGGCAACCAGGCACGGCGTATGGCATGTTGGTGGATGCCGACTTGAAGTTTGTGGAAGCCCAATCCAAAGACGGCCAAAACCACGCGATAGCCCAAGGCAATTTTGATGAGCTGATGCACAGCACCGACCGCACGCTGCGCAAGAGCGCCTGGGAAAGTTTTGCAGATGGCTTTCTGGGCGTGAAAAATACGGTGGCGGCCATTTACACCGGCAAGGTAAAAGCATCCGCCTTTAACGCCAAAGTGCGCGGATACAGCAATACATTGGCGGCCTCGCAGTTTGGCAACAACGTTCCGCTAAAGGTTTACGACAACGTGATTGACGCCTGCAACCGGCATCTGCCCATCTGGCATCGCTATTGGGACATTCGCCGCCGCGCCCTCAAGCTGAAGCAGGCCGAGCCGTGCGATATTTTTGCGCCACTGAGCAAACCCGTGCATGCCACCTACGCGCAGGCCGTGCAATGGATTTGCGAGGGCATGGCCCCGCTGGGCGAGGATTACGTTGAGACGATTCAGGCGGGTTGCCTGACCGACCGGTGGGTGGATATTTACCCAAACCAGGGCAAACGCAGCGGGGCCTATTCATCGGGTGGCTATGCCACGCGGCCTTTTATTCTGATGAGTTTTCATGAAGCGGCGGGGTTGACGAGCATGAGCACGCTGGCGCACGAGTTGGGGCACTCCATGCATACGTTACTTTCGTCCAAGCATCAGCCCTACATCTACGCAAATTATTCGCTGTTTGCCGCCGAGGTAGCCAGCAACTTCAACCAGGCATTGGTGCGGGCACACTTGCTAAAGACGAATAATGACCGAAATTTTCAGATCGGCCTGATCGAAGAAGCGATGCAAAACTTTCATCGCTATTTGTTTCTCATGCCCATCTTGTCTCAATGGGAGCAGTTTGTGCATGGCGAGATTGAACGCGGCAATGCACTTGGCTCGGATGACATGAGCCACAAACTGGCCGAGTTGTTCAAGCGCGGCTATGGCCCAGCCATGCAGGTGGATGAAGCGCGGGTGGGCATCACCTGGGCGCAGTTCAGTCACTTCTATTCGGACTTCTATGTCTACCAGTACGCCAGCGGTATTGCGGCAGCCAACGCCCTGGCCGACACAGTGCTGCAAGGCGATCCCAGCGCAGTGAAGCGCTATCTCAAGTTCATCAGCAGCGGCGGCAGCCAATACCCGCTGGTGGCGTTAAAGCAGGCGGGCATAGACATGAGCAAGCCAGAGCCGATGGATCGGGCGTTTAAGGTGCTGGAGGGGTTTGTGGATCGGTTGGAGAAGTTGGTTTAACGCGTAATGCGTAATGCGTAATGTTACAGATCACAGATCACGGATTACGCATTACGCATCACCTCATCCGCCACACGCAGAGCACCCATCGTCACGCCAGCGGTGCTTTGGCCGGGGAAGATGCTATCGCCCACCAGCCAGGTGTTGCGCAGCCCCGTCCACGGGCCACGCGCGGTGAAGATGCTGGTAAACGGGAAGCCCCCCACCCCACCATTGTGCCGCCGCGTGTAGAACTTGTAAGTAATGGGCGTGCCCTCCAGTTGCAAGCGAATGCGACTGCGCAGCCCTGGCACGGCCTTCTCGGCATTACAAATCATCTTGTCGGCAAAGGCGGCTACGCGGTCTTCGTACTCCTGCTTGGCACCCGGCTTGTGGCGCAGCGCCCACCAATCCGCCGCCCGCGTGTGCGTGCTGATGTTGAGCGCACGATGACCAGCCGGAGCACGCCGCACATCGCCCACAGGCGAAAACGACATGAAGATCGAATTCGTCTCGCCCAACGGTTTGTCGTAGTCGGCAATAACTTGAATGTGATCGGGGAGAGATTGGAGATTAGAGATTAGAGATTTGGGATTGCTCAATCTCCAATCTCTAATCTCTAATCTCTGGTGTTCGATTCCCAGAAAAAGCATAAACGCCCCCCACTCGTCAGAACGAGTTTGAGTTTCGCGTTTGAGTTTGTCGGGGGCTGCGTCGCCCAACAGGCGCGCTAAATCCCATGGCGTGAGGTTGGCGATGCACACATCGCACTCCACATGCAGGCCCTTGTTGGTGTGTGCGCCTGTAATTCGCCCATTCACCACATCAAATTTTGTGACCTCTTGCCGGAAGTGAACCTGCCCGCCGAACTTGCGAATGGCCTCGACCAACTGATCGCTAATGCCACCGATGCCACCATCTGGATGCACCACGCCTTTGCGCGGCAGATCGGCAGCGGCGGCACCGAACAAGGCGCTGGCGTTGTTGGCAGTGGTTTGCGCCGAGATGAGCAATTGCGCATCCAGAAACGTGAGCGCAGCCTTGTCGCTTACACCACTGCGTTTGGCCCAGCTACCCATGCTCTCGAACAAATGCGGCAGCACGCCCAGCGTTCGCGGGCGCAGAGCTGCGGCAGTGCGAAAAAGATCAGCAATGTTGCTGGGTGGCCACGTTGGTTTGCGCGAGGCGAAATCCCACACGGCATCGCTCACGCGCTCGGCGTTGCGAAAGAATCTGAGAATCTGATCCCTGACGGCTGATTTCTGAAACGCCCGCTCCCATTCAGCGGCGCGTTCTGCGCTGGTGCCGAATTGCGTAATCACACGGTCGGGCAACTGCACCTGCCAGGCCGGGTTCACCGGCTGCACCCGCCACTCCATATCCAGCAGGCGGCCCACCATTTCGTGCGGGCCGCCGGGCTGAAAGCCACCCGCCAGCGTCGCGCCCGCCTCGAACCGATAGCCCTTGTGAAAGAACGTGCCTGCACACCCACCGGGGTAAATGTGCGCTTCTAGAACCGTTACTTCATGCCCCGCTTTTGCCAACAACGCGGCGGCGGTTGCGCCGCCTACACCTGCGCCAACAACTAAAACTTTTGCCACAACCCATCTCCATCCAAAAACGCTTTGCTATGTGGCGAGATTGTATGAAGCAGGATGAGCGGAGGCTTTGTAGAATCTAGCGCATGAAACGTCGTCTCAGTTCGTTGATTTCCGCCGTGATCTTTTTGGCCATTGTTTGGGTGGTGCTAGACAAGCTGCACATTGTTGTTTGGGTGCAAACACCGTGGTGGGCATTTTTGCTTATGGGTGTGGTGCTGTTTTTTGTCATTGATTTTGCGGTCTCGCGGATTTTCAAAAACAACTCGTAAACAACTCCGCTATACCGGCCAATGTGTTGAACCCGTCCCCGTAATCTTCTGCACCGCATGGCGTGCAACCCGGCTACGCCGCGCCGCATCTTGCCAGTGAAACACTGCACGCCGCCGCACCAACTCGGTCTTCAGATCATCGGGGCACACCAGCTCAATACGCTGCGGCTCCGGGCTCCAGGCAAAGCGCGCGCACATCACATCGCCGGGTACAGCGCCAGACACCTGCAACAGCGCATACGCCGCTTCGGGCATCGGCGTCACGGGGTCTTCAATTACATCCAGCAGCAAGGCCACCTCAAAGAGCTGCCCACCGAAAACGTTATCGGCAAATAGTGCCAGCATTAGCTGCAAGCGGTCGCCGGGTTGAATCGTCAGCAGGCTGGCATCCCGTCGGTCGGCTTCTTTCTTATCCAGTTCAGCGGCTCGCGCCTTTTCAACCACCTGCGCCAACGAGATCAACATCAGTTGTTTGGATTTGGGCACAGCGTCCTCGCCAGTGTCTTTGTCCCAACTCGCCAACTCAATCACCGAGCTGGAAGCTGTAATCCGGCTCAGCGTCAGCCGCTTGGATTTGATGTTGTTGGCATCGTCGCCCTCGCGGTCATCGTCCCAGTCGTAACGCAACGCCAACGCGCTATCGGCGTTGTATTCCTTGCGGTCGCTCGAAAGTGCGATCGCCCGTGTATCAGTCTTGCCGCCCACTAGCAGCGAGATCAGACCCGTGGCATGGCCCGCTTGCGAGGCCAGCGCGCGGTTGTATTCCGGGTCCTCAAAGTGAGCAAAGACGGGTTCGAGCGGCAACGGGGCCTGCACCGCATCCGCAAAACGCAGCGGCAAAGACAACACTTGCTTCATCCCCAACGCCTTGGTGTGCGTCACCGTAAATTGCACCACTGTGTCTGTGGCGCTTGCATTCAATTGCTGCGCAACATTGGTGCTCAGCACCAGCGCCAGCTTGGGTAGCTTCAATCTGAGTTCGGCTTGCGTTGGCTCGGTGAGGGCGTGCACCTGACCGGAATTCAGCAACGTGGCGCTCAACGTCCAATCGCTGCCCATATCGGGTTTCTCTGCACCTGCGGTGTCAAAGCGCATCTCAAATTCCACGCGCCCATCCCAGCCCATGGGTATAACGCCGTTGGCGGGCGAGGTCAGTTGCACCCGCACCCGCCGGGCAGGTTCATCGCCACACGCCGCTAGAAAAACCTCATCCGCAGGCGCAGCGGTGAACAAGCCGT
>JAYTNY010000393.1:0-3367 GCA_043748055.1 Roseobacter sp. | reverse complement strand
TTGATTCATTTCAAGTGTCGAATGACAAGTGTCGAATGGCGAATTCGTTCGTCATTCGACACTCGTCGCTCGTCATTATCCGAACCCACCGCCGCCACCGCCGCTGCTGCCACCCGATGAGCTGCCGCCGCCGCTCCAGCCGCCGCCAGACGAACTGCTGCTGCTCCAACTGCCGCCGCTGCCGCTGCTGACAACGGGTGCAGGCTGGCTGGTGAACGTGTTTGAGACCGACTGGAACATGCCCGTTAAGTTGCTGTTGACGCTGGCGAGGCCAACGGCCAAACCTTGATTGATGCCTTCTACAGTGTTGGGCCTGCCCACCCGTGCGGCGTCACTCACATCGCCCTTCGTTTGCGCGCCGTCCAACACATCCCCAATGCCCCGACCCCGCCCGCCGGATGTGCCTGCAATGACCGGGCGGCCGTAGCCATACCCGTAGCCTGAGCCGTACGGAATGTACCACGGCGGCGCGGGCGTTTCAACTCGGCTGAACTTTTGCACCCACGAACGGTCAATCCCAAACGCAATAGCGAAGGGCAAATACTTGTCGAACTGATCGGTGGCTTCTTTGAGATTTGTATATTTCTCGATGTTTTGTAGATAGCGCTTGAAGGCCAGCGCGCGCATCTTCATTTCTGCGCCCGCCCGCGTGGCACGCGGCATGTGGCGCGCCAAGACCAAAAAGATGATGGCGGTGAGGCCCAGCCCGATGGGCAAGCAAATGATGTTGGTGGTGAGGTTGGACAGCGTAGCGACCGCGCCAACGCCCACCACGCCTGAGCCGATCAGCGCCGTCCAGCCCAGCGCACTCCAGCGGTTGCGGGTGCTGGGCGGGGTGCTGTTGTAGTAGCCCTCGTTCACCAACTGGTCGTACAGGCTTTGTTTGATGGACGGAATTTTGAGATAGAACTTATTTTTAAGCTGGCTCATCAGCTTGGCCTCGCCATTTAAGTTCAGCGCATCCCACAGTTTTTGTTCATGGGGCTTTAGCACTTTATTTTCATAGTTGGGGCCAGGGGCGATGAGAAAATCGGTGGCGGCGTATTTTCGCTCGTCCTTCGTCTCTTCCATGGTGATGACGCCGCGTCGTGCCAAATCTACAAACGTAGCGACCACGTCTTGCATATCGGCTTGCTCATCTACCAGCGCGCCTGCCACGCCCGGTGAAACGTTGGGCGGCTCGGTCAAATACTCGGCCACCAGTCCCACGTTCGGGTCGCGGCCTCGTGTCACCCACGTTACCAGGGCCAACGCTGGCCCGCCGATAAGCGTGACGAGCGAAGCCAACAGCGCCAGCAGGTCGTTGCGCGGGCGCACTTTCTCGTCGTATTCGCGTTCTTCATCGTAGGCTTTTTGCCAGGGCGCAGCCGAGCCTTGCAGCACGCCATGCGGGAACTGCACGCGCACCTCTAGCTCCTCGCCGCTGGGAATCGAATCGTTGGACACGATGCTCAGCGTCTGGTCGCCTGCCTCGGCGGTAATCGTCGTCGGCAAGTTCGTCTCGGCGTGCTGCGCGCTCAATCCATTGGGCAGGTTCACCGTGATGAGTGAGCGCCTGACCGGAAAGCCGTTGCGGCTGGCGTAGATGGCGCCCCAATACAACTGGTCGCCACCCTCGTAGTAGCGCAGCGCCCCGCTGACGGTGTAAGCCAGCGTAATAGTGCGCACCTCGTTTTGGGCGGGCGTAGCAAAGTAATACTTGATGCGAAAATCGCCAGCGTCCGATGTCGCTGTCTCAGAGCGAATGGGCGTGCTACTCTCCGAGCCTTCCGTCACTTTGATGTCGCTGATGCCGATCAGGCGGCTTTGGTTAATATCCCGAAAGCCAAAAGTGAACCGACCGCTGGTGAAGCGAATGACGTTCTTCTCCACCACGCGCAAATCGCCGTTAGAAAGCACGGTCAGGTCTACATCCAGGCGTTGCCACTCGAAGGTTTTGGCCTCTTGGGCAAAGGTTGTGCCTGCTTGGGCAAAAAGCCCAACAAAAACAAACACCAGCGCGAGCACGCGCAAAAGTTTTTTCATAGATTTTGCAAGTCTATCGCAAATCCCGCTTCCACCCTTCTGGCAAATCTTTTGGGTTGCCCATGTTGACGTGGGTTGCGCCGAGGAAACGGCCCAACTGGGCGATGGCTTGCGCTACGGCTTTGCCCGCCTTGCGGTTCATCGGTGCATCGGTCTCGGCATGCACCTGATGGATGTGCAGGATGCCCTTCGCCCGATCCATCAGCGGGTCTACCCGCCCAATAATTTTGTCCTCATACAAAATGGGCAGCACGTAATAGCCAAACTTGCGCTTCTCTTTGGGCACGTAAATCTCAATCGTGAAATCAAAGTTGAACAGAGCTAACGCCCGCTTTCGGTCGCAGATCAAGTTGTCGAATGGCGAGAGCAGCGTGGCGATGTCACCGACCTCGGAGGTTTCGAGGCTTCCGAACCGAGAATCCTGCGAGGTCGCAGCTTGGCTTGCAGGGAGATACCAATCTCCCTTCATCCCTTCCACGCTGGCGCGCACCACGTGGCCCTCGCGTTCCAAATCGGCCAAAGTGTTTTTAAGGGTGGGGTAACGATAGCGGGTGAAGTGCAAATTGATCTGCTGCTGGGTCGCAACGCCCAACGCTTGCAAGGCCTGCAACGTAGCCAGCTTCTCTATCGCTGCGTCGCGCAGCTTCTCGCGCGGCGTCCACTCTGGTAAATGCCGCTCGGCCAAATCCCACAAGCGGCTGTTGCCTTTGCGGCCCACCACCATCAGTTTGCCGCCGAGCCAGAAGAAGTCCAACATCTGGTTCACGTTGCGGCCACTCGTCCAGTCGGTGCTGTTCCAATCCGAATGCGTCTCCTCCTCAAAATAGCTGGAGGGCAGTGGGCCGTGCTTCTTGATCTCGCGCAGGATGTGGTTGGCTAACGCTTTGTTCTCGGCCACCCACGCAATCATGCGTTGGCCCCAGGTGGATGTGGTGCCTTTGAGATGGCCGCGCATGCGATGGCTGTGAATGGGGTAATGCTCCGTCAGCACCATGCTGGCGCAGTGCGCCCAATACTCGAAGACGCTTTTGTCGCGCCACAACAATTGGTCTAAGTCTGTGTTTAACGCGGCAACGCTGGTATGGGCGAGGCGGCTGCGCAGCACCAGTTGATGGCTCTTGGCGACGGCGCTGATGGGATCAAGTTGCACGCAGCCGAGTTGGCGAAAGACGTTGAGCATGCCCTCGGCGGAGGCGGGTTGGGGTTGGTGCAAGCCTTGCGCGTTAACGGCCAGGTGGCGCGCTTGGGCGAGGGTGAGCGAGAGGGGTTTATTCATCGTTTTGTTTTGCATGCGAATTAGGGCGGTTTGCGTCCGGTAAAAACTTTGTGAGCAATGTGTTGG
>JAYTNY010000392.1:0-9139 GCA_043748055.1 Roseobacter sp. | reverse complement strand
TGCTGGTTCATCTCGGCCTGGGCCTGCTCGGCTTGCTCCAGTTGATGGGAGGCGTCGCGGGCGTTGGCCTGCGCCTCGCCCAACGCGCGCTCGTAGTCCGGCAGCTTCGTAATCTCACTTTCGGCCTGCTGAAATTCGTACTCGCGCTTTTCCTTCTCGCGGTCAACGGCATCGGCCCGTTCTTTTACGCGTGCCTCGTAGTCCGGCCAAATATCCAGGTTCAAAATCTCGCTTAGCAAGGCCTTGCGCTCGGCGGGTGGCTTTAACGTAAACTCATCGGCCCGGCCTTGTTTTAAGAACGCCGAATTGATGAACGTGTCATAGCTCAGGTTAATCTCGCGTTCAATCTTGGCCTGCGTCTCGCTGGTCTTGGCCTCGCTCAGCGAACGCCAGCCGCTCACTTCTTTGTCGTCTTTGATGAGAAATTCGACCGAGCCGGATGACGTGGGCGCTTTGCCTTTGGTGGCTGCGGCCTTGCCCAGCTTGCGCGTGCGTACCACTTGGTAAATATTTTTGCCTTCGCCAAAGGTTAGCCCCACGCGCGTCTCGTTCGCGCCCTGAGAGATCAACTCATCATCGCGCTTGGCCCGCGCTTGGCCCCACAGCGCCCACGTCACTGCATCCAGCAAGGTGCTTTTGCCCGCGCCGTTGTCACCGGTTAGCACCACGGTGTGCAGGCCGGTCAAGTCCAGCGCGTCGCCCTCGCGGTAGGCCATAAAGTTTTTGAGTTCGAGTTTGAGTGGGAGCATAATTTCTGTTTGAAGGTTAGCAGGTTCGCAGATTTGTTACAACCAATTTACATATGCCAACCAAAAGTATTGTGCGCGGTCAGCGCATCAACTCACACAAGCTCAATCAAGCCAAAGCCTTGCGCCGCACAATGACACCTGCGGGCAGAGCCTTGTGGCAAGTGTTGCGCGCCAACAAACTGGGGGGTTAAGTTTCGGCGCGAGCAAGTGATTGATGGTTTTATCGCCGATTTTTATCGTCACGCGTGTGGGTTGGTGGTGGAGGTGACCTACTCCCCTCTCCTCTGAGGAGAGGGGTTGGGGTGAGGTCAGACTGAATGTACCCTCCTCATCCCTCATTTCAGTTGCCCTCCAACTCAATCACCCCCATAATCCTTTGGCAACCCAAGATGCCCGCATCTAGATGCTTGCACATATTTCAACTGTGCGGCATCACCCCAAACTCAGGAGGAAATTCGATGAAACGATCTCGTGTTCTTTCGATCAGCAGCCTGGCAATGGTTGCAAGCCTAGCCCTTTCGGCGTGTGTTGCGCCAGCAGCGCAAGCCCCGGCAGTAGCGCCCGCCGCCGGTGCGGCCACTGCTGCGCCTGCGGCTGCACCGGCAGCAGACCCCAACGCCAAGACCCTGCGCATTTTGTATTGGCAAGCCCCCACAATTCTGAACTACCACCAGGGGCAAGGCACCAAAGACTCCGACGCCAGCCGCTTAGTGCTGGAGCCGCTGGCTGCCTACTCGCCGAAGGCCGAACTGGTGCCGTTCTTGGCCGCTGAAGTGCCCACCGTCGCCAACGGCGGGGTGAGCGCCGACTTCAAAACGGTGACGTGGAAACTGAAGCCCGGCGTAAAGTGGTCGGACGGCACGCCGTTTAGCGCCGACGATGTGGTCTTCAACTACACCTACTGCGCCGATGCCGCCACCGCCTGCTCCACCGCCAACTCCTTCAAGAATATTGAGAAGGTGGAAGCCGTAGATGCCACAACGGTAAAAATTACCTACAAAGCCTCGAACCCAAACGTATACGAGGCCTTTACCAGCGCGCAAGGCATCATCATTCAGAAGAAGCAGTTTGAGAAGTGCGTGGGCGAGAACGCCACCAAAGATTCGGCCTGCCAGGCGTCCAACCTGAAGCCCATTGGCACCGGCCCGTTTAAGGTGCGCGAGTTTAAGCCTGGCGACACGGTGACCTACGATGCCAACGAAAACTATCGAGATTACCCGGCCAAGCCCTTCTTTAAGGAAGTGATCTTTAAGGGTGGCGGCGATGCACCCAGCGCCGCGCGTGCAGCCTTCCAGACCGGCGACACCGACTATGCCTGGAACCTGCAAGTGGAAGCCGCAGTGTTGCTGGCCCTAGCCAACGACCCCGCCGCCAAAGCCGATCTGCAAACCACCGGCGCGGGCAACATCGAGCGCATCATCATCAACTTCACCAACCCCGATGCGGCGCTAGGCGACAAGCGCGGTGAACCCGATCAAGCCCATCCCATTCTGGGCGACCTCAACGTGCGCAAGGCGCTTTCGATGGCGATTGACCGCAAGACATTGGCGACCCAACTGTACGGCCCGGCAGGCGATGCCAGTTGCACCCTGCTCACCTGGCTGCCCTACCAAGACCCGGCGCAGGTGTATGGCAAGTGCGAACCCGATGTTGAGGGCGCAAACAAACTGCTGGACGACGCAGGTTGGAAGAAAGGTGCCGATGGCATCCGCGAGAAAGATGGCAAGAAGATGAAGTTCACCTACAACACCAGCACCAATACCCTGCGCCAGAAAGAGCAGGCATTGGTGAAGGAAGCCTGGGCTAAGTTGGGTGTGGATGTTGAACTCAAGAACGTCAGCGCCACCGTGTTCTTCAGCACCGATCAGGGCAGCCCCGATACGTTCGGCAAGTTCTGGAACGATGTGCAGATGTACACCAACGGCCCTACTTCTCCCGACCCGACGACGTATCTCTGCGATCTGTCGTCGAGCGAAGTGGCCTCCAAAGCCAATGGCTGGAAAGGCTCCAACAACGGGCGCTATGTAAATAAAGATTACGACAAGCTCTGCACCGAATTGCGCTCGGAAATTGATGCCACCAAGCGCACGGCCATTGTGCAGAAGATGAACGACCTGCTCATCGCCGATGTCGCCATGATCCCGCTGGTCTTCCGCAAGTCGGTATCCGCCATCTCCAAGCAACTGAAAGGCACCCAGATGAACGGCGGCTGGGATAGCGAGATGTGGAACATTGCAGATTGGAGCAAGTAGCTATTAGCGGTCAGCTATCAGCAGTCAGCCTTCTCACTGAGTTAGGCTGATAGCTGATAGCTGACCGCTGACCGCTGATAGCTAATGGCAACCTACCTCTTCCGCCGCACGCTTATTTCGCTGCCCACGTTGGTCATCATCAGCTTTGTGCTGTTTGCGGTGTTGTCATTGGCTCCTGGCGATCCGCTCTCGCAATTTGCGGCCAACCCCGAAGTGCCGCAGGAAGTGCGCGAGCGGATCGCCAAGTCGCTGGGGCTGGATCAGCCCTGGTATGCGCGTTACCCGCGCTGGTTGGCCGCTATGTTTACTGGAGACTTTGGCTTCTCGTATGCCAGCCGCGTGCCCGTGAACAATTTGATTTCGCTGCGCCTGCCGCAGACGCTGTGGATCATCGGCATCTCGTATCTCATCTCCATTTTGATCGCCATCCCAATTGGCATTTACACCGCCGTGCGCCCCAAAAGCATTCTCAGCGCCGCCGCCACCGGCTTTGCGTTTATCGGCTTCTCCATGCCCACGTTTTTCACCGGGCTGCTACTTATTATTGTGTTCTCGGTCACGCTGCAATGGTTCCCCATGATCTACGACACCACCTTGCAAGTGAATAACTGGGACACCTTCGTGAAGCAATTCAAACAAAGCATCATGCCGGTGGCCGTGTTAGCCTTGTTCCAGAGTGGCACGCTCATGCGCTTTGTGCGCGCTTCGATGCTGGATAACCTGAGCAGCGATTACGCCCGCACCGCCCGCGCCAAAGGCCTGAGTGAGTGGACGGTTATTCTGCGCCATGTGCTGCGCAACAGTCTTATTCCCGTCGTCACGCTCATCGCGCTCGGCCTGCCCACCATTTTTACGGGCGCGATTATTACCGAGCAAATCTTTCGCATTCAAGGCGTCGGCGAACTGCTCATCACCTCACTAGACCGCAAAGATGTGCCGGTCACGATGGCGATCACCTTCATCGCCTCCGTCCTCATCGTGGCCTCCAACTTAGTGGCCGATGTGTTGTATGGCGTGTTAGACCCGCGCATTAAATTGAGATAAAAAAAACGTGATGCGTCTTTCGTATTGCGTTGGGTGAATTGTTGCCCAACGCAATACGAAAGACGCATCACCCAATCACTAATCTCCAATCTCCAATCTCCCTCAATCAATGGCCCAAGTCACCCTCCCGCTCCCCATCCCCAAGCTGGCTGCGCCGCAGCAACCGCGCACAGTGTGGGGCGAGGCGTGGCGGCGCTTTCGCAAGAACCGCATGGCGATGGCGGGTGCAGCGGTGTTGGTTTTGTTGATTTTGGCTGTGATTGTCGGGCCAACGATTTACACCAACAGCCCTACCGCCTCGGACTTTGCCCACGCGCAGCAAACACCTTCAACCCAGTTCCCGCTCGGCACCGACGACTTGGGTCGCGACATGCTGGCCCGCGCTTTGATTGGTGGACGCGTCTCGCTCGCCGTCGGCATCACGGCCATGTTGATCTCGATCCTGTTGGGCACGTTGGTCGGCGCAATGGCAGGCTTCTTTGGCGGCTGGGTAGATATTATTTTGATGCGCATCACCGATATGTTTCTGGCCCTGCCAGTGCTGGCGGTGGTGTTGCTCATCGGTTCGCTCTATCGAGATCCGCTTAAGGCCGTGCTTGGCCCCAACATCGGCATCTTCGTGCTGGTCGTCGTCGTCATCGGCATCTTGCAGTGGATGGGCACCGCACGCTTGGTGCGCGGCTCTTTTCTGTCGCTGAAGGAGCGCGAGTTTGTGGAGGCCTCGCATGCGCTGGGGCAGGGCAACGTCGCCATCATGCTGCAACACATCCTGCCCAATTCGCTCGGCCCCATCGTGGTCTCGGCCACGCTCAACGTCGGCTCGGCCATCATCACCGAGTCGGTGTTGTCGTTCTTGGGTCAGGGCCTCCCCTCGGATGTGCCCACCTGGGGCAGCCTGCTGTTCGAGAACAAAGAGTTCTTGCAGCTTGCGCCGCATCTGGTTATTTGGCCGGGCCTCGCTATCTTCATCACCGTCTTGTGCGTCAATTATTTGGGAGATGGCTTGCGAGATGCGCTGGATCCGCGTCAGCGCAAGTGATTCAAAATTCCTACTGCTAGGTCTGTTTAGTGGAGTGACCATTTCATGGAAGAAGCATCCTTAAATTTAGAATTACAAGAAACCCAACGAAGGATGGCGTCTCTCAGTTGGTATCACACCATTGACTTAGGCAAAGGGTTAGTGACACCTGGCGCTTATGATCATCGCCCATATTTGGGTTGTTACGGTCTGCCAAAAAATTTAAGCAACAAGACTGTTTTGGACATTGGCGCTGCCAGCGGCTTTTTTGCGTTTGAAACGGAAAGGCGCGGCGCAGAAGTTACGGCGACTGATTTGCCAACTTGGATGTCTCATGACTTTGGGCCGCTTTACCATTCTGATATGGACCCTGCACAGGCGCATCAATATCTGCATGATCCGTTTTTATTTGCCCACAAAACCCTCGGCTCTTATGTGAAGCGACAGACAATCAACATATACGATATTACTCCGCAGACGGTGGGGCTTTTTGATTTGGTGTTTTGCGGCAGCGTTTTGATTCATCTAACAGACCCCATTCGCGCTTTGTGGCATATCCAGTCGGTTACTAAAGAAGTCGCTATCATCAGCACCTCCATTCACCCCCTTAACAGTTCTCAACCCCTCTCATTATTTGTGGGTCATCATCGCGGAGATGGATGGTGGCTTCCCAATCGAGCCTCTTTTGAAGCAATGATTAAAAGCGCAGGTTTTAAGGGTTGGGAGTGGTTTTCAGAATTTCGATTGGATCATCGTGATGGTCAACCCGGCCCTTACCATGCAGTTATTCGGGCCTGGAACACACCGGAAAAGCCAGATTTGCTGGGTAACACAGACCAGCCCGTGAAAGAATTGATGCGGCAGATTGTGGTGGAAGACCCTGAGACGCAGCATTTGAGACACCTTGTGAGCACATACGAGAAGATGAAAATCATTCAGGTTGTGCGTCGGCTTCATCCATATCGGCAAAAGCTAACCACTTGGTTCAAACAGCGTGCCAAAACCCACAAGTGAATAGAAGAAGCCGTGGAAGTAGAGCCAAAAGATGCTGCCCCTCGAAAAGCTACACACCCTCCGCCGCACGCTGCATGCTCATCCCGAAGTCTCTGGCGAAGAACGCGCAACCGCTGCGCGAATCGCGTCCTATTTCAACGACTTGAAGCCCGATGAGCTATTAACTGGGCTGGGCGGTCATGGCCTCGTCGCTACGTTTGACAGTGGCACAACTGGCCCAACCCTGTTGTTTCGCTGCGAACTCGACGCGCTCCCCATCCAAGAAACCAACGACTTTGCGCACCAGTCCTCCATCACAGGCGTCTCGCACAAATGCGGGCACGATGGGCACATGGCCATTGTGTGCGGCCTGGCCGAGTTGCTGGCCGACCGCAGACCACAAAGAGGCAAGGTTCACCTCTTGTTTCAACCCGCCGAGGAAACCGGGCAAGGTGCTGAATGGGTGCTGCGCGACCCGCGCTTTGCGGAGGTGAAACCCGACATGGCGATTGCGTTGCACAACTTCCCCGGCTACCCGCACAACGCTATCGTGGTCAAAGATGGCCTCTTCACCGCTGCGGTCAGCAGTCTCATCATCCGCTTGCAGGGGCGCACCTCGCACGCCTCGGAGCCGGAGCGCGGTATCAATCCGGCGCTGGCTGTCGCGGAGCTTTTGCGCGCGAGCGACGCACTCAATCTCAACGATCCTGAGTCGCCCGACTTCAGCTTGGTCACGCCGGTGCATGTGCGCATTGGCTCGCCCGCCTATGGCGTCTCGGCGGGCGATGCCGAGGTGCATTTCACCTTGCGCCGCTGGGACACCGAAGGGCTGGCGCAGTTGCGCTCACGCGTTGTGGCGCTAGCTGAGGAGATTAGCGCGCGGCATGGGCTGCAATTCAGCATGGAGACGCTGCAACATTTTCATGCCAACGTGAACGATTCGGCGACAACAGATTTGGTGCGACAGGCTGCCCAAGCTATGAGGTTAACGTTGATCGAACGCACCTCACCCGTCAAAGGTGGCGAGGACTTTGGCATATTTACCTCGCGCTTTCCATGCTGCATGTTTGGGCTGGGCGCGGGCGAAGATACGCCCGCGCTGCACAGCCCGGATTACGATTTTCCGGATGCGATTGTGGAAAGCGGGGTGAGGGTGTTGGAGCACGTTGCGCGGAGGGTGGTGGGGTAGAGATATGACCGGCTACACCTGCACCTCTTGAGACTCGGCATACACATCGCGCTGCCGCTCGCTTTGCAGATGGGCAATATGCTTTTGCCACTTGCCCCGCGCATAAATACCCACCAGCAGCAGTGTGGGCAACAACACTACAAAGCCCACATACGGCCCAAAGGGCAACAGCGGAATATCGCGGGCGCGGTCTAAGTTAAGCAAAATAAATGTAAGGCTGAGCCACACCGTCACCATGTTCGGAATCGTATCGCCGCTGTGCAGCAGGCCCAGGCCATCGCTGCGGCGGCGGGTGAACGGCCACAACAAATTGCTGCCCATAAAGCCCAGTTGATCTTCCAGAACATGCACCGCATAACCCAACGCCGCCACAATACCCGCCGTCCACCCCATCAACAAACCGCACGCCACGCCCACCAACAATGCCAGAACGAGTGAATGCGACCAAGTGCGGTGCCAGGGCAAAAATTCGATGCGCACAAGGCCGCCCTCACCCCCGGCCCCTCTCCCATCGGGAGAGGGGAGTGTGCGCTCCCTCCCTCGTAAATTCTGATTTACGGGGGAGGGTTGGGGAGGGGGCCTTGCGCTGAATTTCAAAGAAGGCCCACCCAGCTCAATCACGTCCAGCGCGCCATCGTAGGTGTAATCCAACGGGCAGGCGTGGGCGCGCGCTTCGATGCCGTTCATCGTCACCACCACATCGCCGTGCGCCACATCAAACCGAACCGAGTACAGCAACCAATCAATCGCGCCTCGGCGTGTCGGGTGCAGTTGCACCACACGCGGGCTGGTTTGCGCCAAACGAAGTTGTTCCGCAATCGTATCGGCCATTACCTGTGGGTTGGGGTTGATTGGGTCTGGGGCGATCTCGGCATCGCGCTTCTCCAAGAAACGCGCAAACTTAAAGTCCAGCCAGTCCGGCAGCATGGCGCATGCGCCGCCCAACGCAATCAGCAGCGACCCGTTGGCAGAGGCCTCGGCCACACCGGGGACGAACGACGCGGCGACGAGACCGGAGGCGAAGTGTGCGATGCCTTTCATGCACGCAGCCTAACGCTCACCAACACCAATGGTCTTGTCGGCCATCGGGTCGTAATAAGCCCCATCCTGAGAGACACGCCCACGCCCAAAGCGCTTCAAGTCATCGTCGCTTACACGCTCCAGCTTGTGATAGCTGGGGTGATGCGATTGCTTGTAGGGGTTGTTGCGCGCGGCGTTGTAGCAGCAGATCAGTGACCAACGCGGGTCGGGCGAGCGGTTTTCATCCGAGCGATGCAGCGTGTTGCAGTGGAAGAACAGCGCATCGCCGGGGTCCATCACGCAGTATTCCAACGACAGCACGTTTAGCGCGGCGTCTACACGCTCTGGGTCGGCGCCGGTCTGGTCACCAAAGCGACCATGCTCAATGCGGCCCAGCGTATGCGAGCCTTTGATGACCTGCATACAGCCGTTCTCGCGCGTGTTGGGGTCTACGGCGATGAAGCACGAGAGGAGCAGCGGGAACAGACAACCGTTCTGATACCAATAGCCATAATCCTGATGCCATGTCCACGCGCCGCCGGTAAACGGCTCCTTCATGCTCATCTTGGAGTGATAGTGATAGGCCTCGCCGCCCAGCAGTTGCTCACTGGGGTCAATCACGCGTGGCGAACGCGAGACCAACCCGTAGACGTCATCGCCCTCGTAGTTCCACAAGCTGAGTTTGGCTTTGTTGCCCTCGCCGCTGTCAATATCAAAGGCATGCTTCTTCAACGCCTGGTCGGCGCGGGCGACATCCCGCAAAATGCCAATCTCCTCCGCATCAAATAACGATTTGACGATGATGTAGCCATCCTGGTAATACTGCTCGATCTGGTTTTGGGACAGTTGAAAGCTCATAAGGTGGATTATTAAC
>JAYTNY010000391.1:0-4198 GCA_043748055.1 Roseobacter sp. | reverse complement strand
CCAATCACCAATCACCAATCACCAATCACCAATCACCAATCACCAATCACCAATCACCAATCACCAATCACCAATCGCCAATCACCAATCACCAATCACCAATCACCAATCACCAACTAGCCTGCGTTTAGAATGTTTTGAATCCATGAGCCGATATTCTTTTGACCCCAAGTTAGACCCGCGCCGCGACAAGAACCGACGTGTAGCCATTGGCGCGGCCAGCGTTTCGGCGGCGGCCATTGTGGGCATTGGCCTGATTGTGGTGGGTTGCCAAACCTTAAGTGGCAACGCGAGCAAAACGCCCACGCCTACGGCTAAAGCCAACATTGCCGTAACCATTTTTGCGCCGCAACAGCCGGGGCAGGCGCCCACCCTGGCCCCCGGCGAGACGCCCATTTCACCCAGCAACCCATCCGCAGGCAACAGCGATGCCACCGCCACACCGATACCCGGCCCGGCTGTGCCCATGGACCCACGCGGCAAAGTAAGCGTGGACATCCCAGATTTCTCGTGCCCCAAACCGCGCCCTGCGCCAGAGGCGTTTGGCTATGGCATTCAGATGAACTGGCCGGTGGGCGATATTGGGCGATTCAACAACATCATGGCCGACCAGTTGAAAGTGAACTGGACGAAAGCCCAGGTGCGCTGGAAGGATTTTGAGGAGCAGAAGGGCCAAGATGTGGCCTACAAATGGCAATTGTTGGATGCGTTTACGGCGGATGCAAACAAGAAGGGGCTGAACATTGTGTTTGGCATTTTGAGTACGCCCAACTGGGCGCGCAGCGTGCAAGAGCGCGAAGGCCCGCCGGATGATTACACCGAAGCCGCGCGCTTTATGACTAAAGTGCTGGCCCGTTACAAGGGCTGCGTGCAGGCCGTTGAGGTGTGGAACGAGATGAACATTGACCGCGAGTGGACGGTGCCCTCGAAGCAGATTAGCGCGGTCGAATACATCAATTTTCTCAAGGTGGTGGTGCCGGCTATTCGGGCGGTGGATCAAAACATTACGGTGGTGATGGGCGCGCTTTCGCCCACGGGCTACGAAGCGCCCGGAATCTCGATGGACGACTTTAATTACATGGATGCGTTTGTGGCGAATGGTGGCACGGCATTAGTAGATTGCGTGGGCGTGCATCTAAACGGCTACAACATGCCGCCGCAGTACGAATGGGATGAGGGTTATGACGACCCGACAGCGAAGTTTCGCGGGCCGTTTAAGGGTGGCACGCCGCATCATTCATGGTCGTTCAAAAGCACCATGTATGGCTATTACAACCGCACCAAAAAGCCGTTGTGCGTGACAGAGTTTGGCTGGGCCAGCGCCGAGAACATGGGCGGCGAACCCGTGGATGGCTTTGAGTTCGCCAAAGACAACACCGAGAAAGAGCAAGCCCAATGGATCGTTGAAGGCTTCCAGATGATGAAGGACAGCGGCTTTGTGAAGTGGGGCATTGTCTTTAACTTGGACTATTCGCAAAAAGACGGCGTGCCCTTTAACCAAGACCCGAACGCCCCCTACAGCATCACGCGCCCCAACGGCGAACCACGCCCTGCGTTTGAGGCAATTGCGAACATACAGAAATAATGACGCTTAAGACCTTGATCAGAAAGGGGGACAAGCAAACAAGAAGAAGGGGAGATCATTTGTATCTCCCCTTCTCCTTGTCTCCCTTTCTCCTTGTCCTTGCGTTGCTGGCTGCGTGCGTGTCCGCGCCAAAAACCGCCGCTGCCCCCACACCCACCTCCTGGCCGCGCACGCGGCTGCCCTCACCGGGGTATGGGTTTGAGGCGTATTTGTGGTGGAAGGAAGAAGTGGCCTCGCGGGATTTGGGCTTGATACGCGAAGCGGGCTTTGAGTGGGTGAAGCAGACTTTTCCGTGGCGCGATATTGAGATTGAGCGCGGCAACTATGACTGGAGCCGGACAGACCGCATTGTGGCGCAGACCGAAGACTACACCCGCAAGCTGATTGTGCGAATTGACCGCGAGCCGTACTGGGATATGCGCTACGCCTATGACGGCTCAATTGCCTCTGGCCCGCCCAAAGACCTGAATAACTTTTTTGATTTTTGCGGCAAGCTGGCGGCGCGCTACAAGAACCGCGTGGCGGCTTACCAAGTGTGGAACGAGCCGAATTTAGCCCGCGAGTGGGGCAACGCTGCGCCCAACCCCACCGAGTATGTGGCGATGTTGAAGGGCTGCTACAGCGCCATCAAACAAAATGACCCGAATGCGCTGGTGATTAGTGCAGGCCTTTCGCCCACCGGCAACGGCCCGCCCGCCGCCATGCCGGATGTGGATTATTTACGCGGCATGTATGAAGCCGGAGCCGCGCCCTACTTTGATTTGCTGGGCGCACATGCACCGGGGTTTAAGGCCGCGCCGGAAACCTCGCCGGATGAGGTGGCCCAGGATGCGGCGCTGGGTGGGCAGCGCTTCTTCTGCTTTCGCCGCGTCGAGGACTTGCGACAAATCATGCAGCAGTTTGGCGATGGCGAGAAGCAAGTGGCAATCTTGGAGTTTGGCTGGACGACTGACCCGATCAACAAAAACTACGCCTGGTTTGCTGTGAGCGAAGAAACCAAAGCCGATTACATGGTGCGCGCGTTTCAGTTCGCCAAAAAAAATTGGTCGCCGTGGATTGGGCCGATGATTGCGCTGTCGATTCCGCAGTTCGATTGGACGCCCGACAACGAGCAATATTGGTGGGCGGTTTTGGAGCCAGATTACCCCTTCCCCAAACCTCGGCCTGCGTTTGAGGCGTTGCGAGCTATGCCGAAGTAGTGCCCTAGGTTGTTGACTCTTCTTTCAAATTTGAATAGATGGTTATTTTGATTTCTCCACCAAGTGCCACAATATCTGCAACCTCAGCTTTACCAATCACATCCTCAAATACTTGCTTGTTGCTATCTGATTCAAAGCCAATATCAAACATTCGTGTGCTTACTTTGTTCCAATCGTGTTTAGCGGCTTCTGGCAATCTGCGAATCATTTTTGTCATTGCTCTGATAACGTTTGACAATGGTTTTATAGGCGCAATGAGCGTTAACTCAAAACGCAAAGTCCACTTTCCATCAATATGGTCGTAGCAAAGAACATCTGCCTTTTCGACTACGGCGGTAAACAAGTGTTGTGGGTTTGTACGAGAAATAACTTCTACGTCCACGTTTATGAGGGATGATTTGGTATTGACTGATTTGTGCTTTTTCATGGACTCATCCCAGATAGGCAATGTCGTTTATTCGCATACTTTTTGGGATTGTATGGGCGGTGCATACAATCTCAAACTCACATGAACTACACAGGCTATTTGGATTTTTGGTTTTTGGATGTGCCGTTGCCCGAGCGCGTGGCGAAGTTTGCAGCGTTGGGTGTGAAGCACATCAACGTGTGGGCTTGGCGCAGCAAAGGTGCGCAGATGGATGAGCTGGCCGCCGCCTGCCGCGAACACGGTGTGACCTTTGGCGACACGTTTGACGAAGCCGCTGGCTCGCTGACAGACGCGAACGACCATGCGCTGTGCTTGGATGCGTGGGCTGAATCGCTGGAACGTGCGCAAGGGTGGGGCATCCAACACTTATTCATGTTCTCAGAGCAAATACTCCCCACGCCGCCCTCACCCCGCGCATCGGATGCGACCCCTCTCCCGAAGGGAGAGGGGCGCACAGGTGAGGGCTGGGCTAAACAACCCTCCCGCGATTACACGCCAATGCAGAAGTATGCGAACTTACTAGAAGGCGCGGCGAAGGTGATGGCATTAGTTGAGAAGACCGACATCACAGTGTGGTTCGAGTCGCTGAACAACTGGCACCTGCACGGCCCCATCACCTGCACCACCCACGAGATGGCCGCCGACATTGTGCGGCGCATGGCTCACCTGCAGTTTCGGTTTACTTTCGATTGCTATCATCAGCAACGCACCGCAGGCAACTTGATTCAAGGCTTGCGCGATTACGCCGGTTTATACGACAGCGTGCATATTGCCGATGTGCCCACGCGCGGCGAACCGGGCACAGGCGAGATTAACTTTGGCAACATTGCCCGTACGCTAAAAGAGCTTGGTTACGACGCAACGGGCGAGGGCATGATTGGGCTGGAGTTTTACCCACAGGCTGGCGATGAGGGTGGGGCGATGGGAAGGGTGCGACGGCTGTTTGAGGGGTGATGAGAGCGGGCTTCTTGCTTAGTTTGCAAGCAC
>JAYTNY010000390.1:0-8100 GCA_043748055.1 Roseobacter sp. | reverse complement strand
AGCCGAGATTGACCGACTGAAGCAAACCCGTGAGCTGGGCAAGTTGACTTATGTGCGCATCACCATGCCCGCAGGGGATTGGATTGCCAATGGCTTTCTTGGCTTGATTAACGAAGGCGACCGGCAGCCGCAACTGGATTTCGACCCGCTTGCCTCGGACTTGAGCGCGGAGGACAACCGCGCTTACATCAGCTTCGTCAACTATTACATTCATCAGGTGAACTTGATGCGGCATTTGCTGGGTGAGCCTTACCGCGTGACGCACGCTGACCCCAGTAGCGTGTTGCTGGTGGGCCAAAGTGAGGGCGGCGTGCCGTGCCTGCTGGAGATGTCGCCGTACCAGACCACGGTGGATTGGCAAGAAAGCGCGTTGGTGGCTTTCGAGCGCGGCTATATAAAGCTGGACTTGCCCGCGCCCGTCGCGCAAAACCGACCAGGCCGCGTAGAGTTATTTAGCGACCCCGGCAACGGCGCAACACCCCAAACCATTGTGCCGCAATTGCCGTGGGTGCATGCGCATCGGCAGCAAGCCATTCATTTCATTCGCGCCATCAGAGGCGAGATGCAACCGATGTGCGATTCGGTTGAGGCGCTCGAAGACTTGCGGGTGGCGCGAGAGTACTTGCGGCTGCGGCGGAATGCCTAGCCGTCCGCCTTCAGTTCGCCAACGCTGCATCCAACGCCTCGCCCAAACTGCGCGAGGGCAACAGCTTGAGGCCAGCGGGCGGGTGTTCGATTGGGCGCGAAGTCTTGGGCAGGATGCAGCGCGAGAAGCCCAGCTTGGAGGCTTCATTCAGGCGCGCGTTCAGTTGGCCCACGCTGCGCACCTCGCCGCTTAGGCCCACCTCGCCCACAATAGCCAAGTCGGGCGGCACGGGAATGCCTTTGCTGGCACTGGCGATGGCGATGGCGGCGGCCAAATCTGCGGCTGGTTCGTCAATCGTCATGCCGCCGACGATGTTCAAGAACACATCGTTATCGTGCAGTTTTATGCCCACGCGCTTGCCCAGCACGGCAATGAGCAGGAACAAGCGGTTGTAATCGAAGCCATTGGCCGTTCGCCTCGGCATGGGGTTTTGGGTGGCGCTGGTCAGGGCTTGCACCTCCACCAGCAACGGGCGTGTGCCTTCCATCGTCACGGCTACGGCGCTGCCAGGCGCGTGCATCATGCGCTCGGCCAAAAACGCCTCGCTGGGGTTGGTCACTTCGATCATGCCACTGCCCGCCATCTCGAACACGCCCACCTCGCTGGTGGCGCCAAATCGGTTTTTGATTGAGCGCAACATTCTGAACGAATGAAAGCGGTCGCCTTCTAATTGCAACACGGTGTCCACAATGTGCTCCAGCACTTTTGGCCCGGCAATATTGCCCTCTTTGGTGACATGCCCGACGATAAAAATGGCGATGCCGGTTGATTTGGCGATGGCTTGCAAGCGCTGCGCACACTCGCGCACCTGCGTTACCGTGCCGGGGCTGGAACTCAGCCCGTCCACATACATGGTCTGAATCGAATCAATGATCGCCAGCTTGGGTTTCAGCGTTTCCATGTGATGGCTGATCGAATCCAAATTCGTCTCGGTCAGCAGATATAACTCGGCATCGCCCACGCCCAGCCGCTCGGCGCGCATTTTTATCTGGTGCGCGCTTTCCTCGCCGCTGATGTAGAGCGTGGTGCCGATGCCTTTAGCCGTTTCCACGGCGGCCTGCAACAAGAGCGTACTTTTCCCTATGCCCGGGTCCCCGCCAATCAACACCAACGACCCCGGCACAATGCCGCCGCCCAACACACGCGCAAACTCGCCTATCGGCAGGTTCAATCGGCCAATCTCATCCGCGCGAATATCGGCCAGCTTTTGCGGCGCGGCGCTGCTCATGGCTGATCGCTGACTGCTGACTGCTGATGGCCTCTCCTCCACCACCTCTTCGGTCAGCGCGTTCCACTCGCCGCAGTCGGGGCATTTGCCCGCCCAGCGCAGTTGCACGCTGCCACAGCGGCTGCACACATAGCGGGTCTTTAGTTTGGGGGCGGTTGTCTTTGGCATGCGAATAAGTGTAGCACGGGTGTTCTAATGCGGGTAACATCGCTTTACTCGCATGAAGCAATTTTCTCCACAAGACAAAGTGATTCTCGCAATCATCACGGTGCTTGGTTTTGTGCTGCGGTTTTGGCATGATGGCAACGTGCCGTTGCTGGCCCTTGCCAATTCGCTTTGCATACCGCTGGCGTTTGTGGCGGCACAGGCGTGGTCTGGCTCAAAACGTATGGGTGTGTTTGCGGCCATCTTCATGGCGCTCATGCCCGCCGCCATTCACTTTGGCAGCATTTCCATTGCGCACGCCGCTGCACCGGCGTTGGTGTGGTGGGTGATTTGGCAGATGGGTAGCGATGAGACGCGCCGTGCCCGCGCCAACAAGGCGCTCCTTTTGCTTTTACCGGCGGGGGTGGTGGTGCTGATGGGTAGCGCGGGGCACTTTGTGTTGCGCTGGCCGGATGAGGACTCGGTGTGGCGTGCGCTATCAGCGCTAACGTTGGCTTATCGCAGCGGCGAGGTGGCTGTTGTGATGCTGGCGCTAGTCGTGGCCTCGGCGCTGTTGGGTTGCCTCGCTCCGCGCTTCATCCATCAAAAAGAATTTGCCGTGCGCCGTTGTGGCCTGCATGCACAAGATTTAGCCCTGCCTGTGTTGATGATCGCCTTCGCGCTCATCGCCTCAGCTACGTTCATCTCGCCGCTTGCGTTTGATGGCGCGACGATGGTGGCCGCCACGCCTGCTTTGGCAATGCTGCTGGCGTGGTCGTTTGAGGCCTTGATTCTGGAGCCACGTGCCCAACTGCCCGGC
The DNA here is from genome assembly GCA_043748055.1 of Roseobacter sp. Classification (GTDB taxonomy): domain Bacteria; phylum Chloroflexota; class Anaerolineae; order J036; family Brachytrichaceae; genus JANMVQ01. The sequence goes on along the minus strand of JAYTNY010000390.1, from coordinate 5,262 downwards.
TCACCCACGCCCGAAACACAAAGCCAGCGCTATGGCTTGGTTGCCATTGCCGCGCTGGCTTTGCTGGCGGTGTATTGGCGCGTACTGGTGTAGAGACGCGGTGGCTCAGAAGCCGATGCATCGCGTCTCTACCAGACCCAACCCCCGCGCAATCGAATCACACTGAGCAAAATGAGCAACAACGAAACCACGACCATGATGGCCGATGTGCGAAAACGCGCTACATCCGGCCTGTCGTCTTTGCGCATGGGCAAGGCGTGCGAGAGGCCGGTGGCGACGAGGCCATACACGGCATGTTCCATGTGAAGGCGCGGGTTAAACGCGCCAATGGCGAAATAGCCAACCAAGTTAATCAGGCCCACGACAAGCTGAATGCTCATCACGCTCGAAAACGCTGTGCCGATCATCTTGTCCTGACTGGTCACCTGTTTGTTGCCCAGCCAGCCCATCAAAAATTTCACTAAGGCCACAATGGCGACCAACGCCACCACCCAACGCCAATAGCCGTGCAACTGCACCAGTGTCAAAATAATCGTTTCCATGTTTTTATTCTTTCTCCTCTTTGTTTATGTGTTGGTTATTACTTAGCGGAACCCATCCTCCCGAAGGTTGAACTTGCAAGAGTCAGGCTATTTTTAGCAACCTTCGGGAGGATTTGCTAACTTGCTGACTCTACGATGCCCGTGCTGCCAGCCGAGCGATGCGCCCTGGCAATAGCGGCGCTAGCAAGGCAGTTTCGTTCCCATCCAACGCATGGGTGAGGAACAGCACCACAAGATACGCTGCAAGCCCCATCACCAAACCCGCCGCCAACAAAGCCCCGCCCGCTACTGCAAACGGGTAAGCCACCAACGCCATGATGCCCGATGCCAACGCAGGCCGCGCCAACACTCCCACCCACGAGACCGGCACAATGTGCCGCCGCACGTAGAAGTAAAACGCGCTGCCTTCCACAATCTCGCTGAAGAGGGTGATGATGGCGGCGGCTTGATAGGAGAACAGCGGAATAAAAATGAGGTTGGCGATGACGTTAAAGGCGAGGCCGATGACAAAGGCGCGTGTTAGCGCGCGTTGCTGGTTGGCGGCGATGAGCGCGTAGTTGGTTACGCTGTTGATCCAGCCGACGGGGATGCTCCAGATCATCATCATCAACGCGATTTGGCCCTCTGGCAAAAACGCAGGGCCGAACAGGCCGATCATCCAACCCGCCAGATACGTGGTGGCGACAGCTAGCGGAAACGCGATCATGACCAACAGCTTGACCGCAAGGACGTAGGTGCGGGCCAGCGTGTTATCGCCTTGCCCGGCTTGGCGGGCCATTGCTGGGAAGAGCGATTGGGTGAAGAAGGCCGGGATGATGTTGAACGCATCTATGAACTTGTAGGCCGTGCTGTACCAACCCACAATCGTCGGGCCATTCTTGCCACTCAATGCAGTCAGCAGCGGTACATCCACCTTAAAGAACAAAGTTGCCAGCAGGTGGTTGAGCATGAGCGGGAAGCTCTCGCGGAGCATGACAGATTGGCTATTGGCTATTGGCGAATTGCCCGATTTGCCAATAGCCAATTGCAAATGAAATTGCCGACGCGCGAGGACGAACAAGATACCCAGCACAATGACGTTGACCAGGATCGACGTCACCGCAAGCCCAATTACCCCAAAGCCTGCCAGCAGCAGCGCCCCGCCAATGACGACTTTGATACCTGCGCTGACGATGCTCATGCTGGCGGGGATCTCGGCTTTCTCGTGGGCGAAGAACAGGGCGCTGAGGCCCGCCGAAAAGCTGGAGGGCAATTGGCTGATTGCCAGCAAGCCCACTGCCCAGGCCGTCTCGATGTCCATTTTGCCGTTGAGGTAGTACGCGGCGACGACCAGCATTACCAACGGCGCAACGCCCACGCCCAGCATGAGCCGCAGCAGCGAGGTTTGGCGCAGGTAGCTGCCCTCGCGCTGCGGGTCGCGGCTAATCTCGCGGGTGAGATATGTGTTGAGACCAAAGTTCATCACGATCTCGAACCAGCCAATGATGACGACGGCGATGTAATACTTGCCCACGCCCTCTGGCCCCAGCAGGCGGGCCATCAGCAAGGCAAAGCCAAAATCGATGAGGCGTGCGCCGATGTTGAAGGCGGTGAGCACCAAGCTGTTCTTGGCTATCCGTTGTAGCGCGTTCTGGTTACCTTGCGCACGCGGCCAGTTGCGGTAGCCGTAGATGAGCGCCATGAACAACAAAGCTGCGAAGGTGATGCCGGAGGCGACTGCGCCGAGTTGGAAGGTGAGGGGGGAGTATTTGAAGCGGACTGTAAAAGTGCTAAGTGCTGAGTACTGAGTGCTGAGTTGGATGGCGCGGAAGTTGCCGTTGACTTTGAAGATGGTGGTTTCACGTTCTTCAGTGTCGGGCGCACCTTGATGCCGCACAAAAGCACGCCAGCCGGGGAAGTAACTGTCGTTGAGCACAAGCCAGTCCATCATCTCAGCTTGAGCGTCAATCCAAACTTCGTTGTTCTTATAGGCGGTGATGGTGGCTGCTTTGATCTCAGCACGAAAATTTGGGTCTGTGGCACTTGAATAAAAACTGGGGCCAGCAGAATCTACAAATAGCCCATTGCGAGGATCGTCAGTTCTTGCAAAACTGCCAAAATCGCTCCCCACTGTGGCGAGGGTTGCGCGGGGCATCACATACGCCCTCGGCATCGCCCGTGAGTTCTCATACACCCGCACGCCTTCAGCCTCGAACACTTGGGTAAACCCTTGCACGGGCGGGTCAATCGGCACTTCGCTCAGCACATATTTCACGCCCAGCAAATCCAACAATGGCGACTCCAAACTCTTGCGGTCAAAAATCGGTTGCACACGGTTGTAGAGCGTCTGGCTTTGTGGCTCGATGGCGCGCATGTAATCCATGTATTGCCGGGGAATAATGCTGTCGTAGCCGCGAATGTCTTGCAGGCCATACGACCAGCCCAAGTTGGCGTTTAACGTTTTGTCGGTGCTGCCTTGTGGCGTGTAGGTGGTGATGCGGAACGGGTTTGAAGGTTGGGCAGTTTGAAGGTTGGTGAGGAACTCGATGACTTTTGACTTTTGACTCAGCAGTTTTGGGTCTACTGCGGGGTTAAAGCCCGCATACGCCACGCACAAATCTGCTGTAATAACGGCAAGGACACCGACGCGGGCAAGCCTGCTGATGCGTTGGTTCTTGCTGAGCCACAGCCACACCACCAACCCGCTCAACCCAAACATGAATGCGGCGATAAGAATCTGCCCGGCCTCGTAACTAAAAAACTCCTGCGGCGTGGTAAACGCATTGCGCAGTTTGTCGTTGCTATTGATGGCGCTGCCAAGCCGCCCCTCAAACGAACCCCACCCCAACCGCACCCCCAGCACTCCCGCCAGCGCGCCTAACCCCAATAGCCAATAGCCAATTGCCAAAGCCCTCACTGCTCTAGGCGCGTCCGGCATCTTCTCCCACGCGTTCTGTTTGCGCATGCGGTGCAGCAGCCACTCAAAGCCCAGCCCAGCCAGCGCCGCCAAACACAGCGTCAGCGGGTACTTCCAGCGAAACGGCGAGTGCAACTGGTTGATGCCCGGCAAGCCATAAAACAAGACTGCATAGAAGATAGTGCCAAAGATGAACAACACGCTGACGAGGCTGAGCAGCCCAAAGAACCCCGCCGGAGCCTCAATCTTGCTGCGCCCGCGCAGATGCGCCACCAGCCCAATGCCCGCAAATAGCAACGTGAGCAGGCCAACATACACGCCGCCCTCGGCATCGTCTTTGATGCCCCACCAAGCATGGCCTTGAGTAGAAGTTAAATCTTTGAATGAGAAGCTGAACAGATCGAAATAATTGTGATGGGCGTGGCTGCCGTAGATATTCGGCGCGACCCAGCGAAAAATATCGCGGTAGGGGAAGCCGTAGCCCATCACCTCGCGCAGCGTGCTGTTGCCTTCGCGGAAGTTGCGCGTCACCAGTTCAACCAGCGGCACAATTTGCACCGCCGCCAGTGCCGCGCCGCCGATCCCCATCACCAACAGCCAGCCCACGCATTTAAGAATAAACGGGCCATCTACCTTGAGATAGCGGAAGCCGATGACCGTGCCGATGCGCCACAGCGAATACAGCGCGGCGATGATGACGGTGTAAACCACCATCTCCACATGCCCGGCCAGAATGTGGCAAGCGATGGCGAACGCGCCGATGACTGCCCACGGCAGGGACGAGGGGCGTTTGCCGAGCGCCGGAGATTGCTGAATGATGCGCTCGCACATCGTCAAGATCAACGGCAGCCATGCGGCAGCGGCGATGATCATCTGAAAGACGACTTGCGCCAACATCATGCCGCTGAGTTGATACACGATACCTGCAAAGACGCTGCTGGCGCGGCCCAGCCCCAGCGTGCGCATAAACCCAAACATAAACACGCCCGCCAAGCCCAGATTAATAACCGTGAACCAGCCATACGCTTTCTCCAACGGCAAGACGTAATAGATGATGCTGAGTGGATTGAGCGCGCTGTGTTGGCCCGCCGCCAAAAACGGCACACCCGCAAACAAATTTGGGTTCCACAGCGGCAACTCGCCGCCCTTCAGCGACTCCAAAATGAAGTGCTTCCACTGGTAGTTCTCCAAAATCAGGTCGGCCAGCAGCGGGTTTTGGATTTGGGTGATGCCCAGTTGCGCGGCGCTGGCTTTGAAGGGCGCGTACTGAAAGGGAATATCGGCAGGAATTAACGTGTAAGGGCCGAGGGTGACTTGCCAGAACATCACCAACGGCAGCGCCATCAAAAACAACACGCACAACCATGTTGCGCGCGGCGCAAGTAAAGAGCGAAGCCTTTGCATTGCTGCAATGTTAGCGTGAAACGTTTGCCATCAAAACGACGCGACGACCATTTTTGCCCTGTAAATCAGGCATCAACTTGTGATAACATCTGCGCCCGCAGGCAGTGTTGCAAAGCAATTGGCCCCTTCGTCTAGCGGCCTAGGACGAAGCCCTCTCAAGGCTTAAACACGGGTTCGATTCCCGTAGGGGTCACAATTGGTACACCGAGCGCCGGATACAACTGACGCCAGGCCCATACCAGCGATCCAAACGCCGCGCGAGACCACTCGCGCGGCGTGATCGTTTTAATGCCCTGTTCATCCAACTCGATTTTCTCGAACAGCGCATCGAGCGCGAGGTTGCGCTGCGCGGGTGTCATCCGGTCAATCGTTGCGCCAATATCGAGCAACGTGGCCAGCACAGCATCTACGTGCGAGAAC
>JAYTNY010000389.1:0-13896 GCA_043748055.1 Roseobacter sp. | reverse complement strand
AAAACGGGCAAGTGTGAGGTAAAAACACAAGCCAGAACGCAGCAACCGCAAAGACCATGGCAAACCGACACCTATTTCGTGAACAACTGGCCGCGCTTTTCACCATCGAAGAGCTGGAAACCATCTGCAATGACTTGGACGTGGATCCACAAGCCATTCCAGGCCGAGACAAAGGAAAACTCTACTTTGTCGACCAGCTGATCAGTTACCTGAAAGCACGTGAGCGGCTTCCTGAGTTGCAGGCTGCGCTTAAAACGGCCAGACCCAATGCCGATTGGCAAATAGACTTATCCGCCGTGGACGTGGGCGAATCCATGCCTGCTGGGCGGATATCTCTGCCGAGGGCTTGGATGCTGGGGGGTGGGCTGGCGGTGCTGCTTGTAGCAGGGTTGGTTGCGTTTTTCTTGCCACGAGCGCCCGACAAACCACAGCCGCCGGTGCCAACAGGTATGCCGCGTAATGGCTTTAACATCTATGTGGCCGACATCGGCAAGCTGGATGCGACAAACGTCTTCACAATGGCCGAAGGCCAGGCGCTTAGCGCGGATTCTGCCGAGACCCTTCGTGCCGAGCTGAATGATCCTACTGTGCTGCCAACCGAGGCCCGTAGCGACTTTCGACCCGAAGTCTGGGGCAGTGTCGAAGCCCGCAAGAATGGCTGGGAGGTGGGTGTCATCGCCAATGATGCAGACGCTGAACGGGTTGCACGTCAAATCGGCGCACAACTGGTGATCTACGGGAACTTCGAGATAACTGGCACGCCAAAGCTGACCCTGGGGATGTATGTGCCCACAGCAGTGAATGTTGCCGATGAACTGACCGGGCGCTTTTCACTTGGGTCGCCGCTAGATATGGCATTTCCTATGACACAGGAAGCAGCCAAGGGCATTCAACTCCATCTCAACGATCGACAAAGGCTGATGTCGCGCTGGGCAATTGGCCTGGCCTACGATCTCTACGGGCGTAAAGAAAAAGCACTCGAAATGTTCTTGAGTGCAGTTGAAAAAGCAAAGCATCTCAACACAGGTTTGGATGTAAGCTACTTTCTAGTCGGTCGCGAGTATTTGTTTTTGCGCAAGACCCAAGAGGCAGAAAATGCCCACAAAAATGCGCTAGAGTCTAACCAAAACTATGTGCGGGCGCATATTGGGCTAGGTGATGTCTATTTTCAGTACGCCACACTCATGACACCCACCCTAGCGATTGAGACCGATGCCTTTGCCCGCGCAGCCAGTGAATATGCTCAGGCCGAAGCCACTGCTGGGTTGCAGCCTGAGGCACATCAACTTTTACCGCTGGCCCGCCTGGGGCTTGGATTAACCAAAGTGTTGCAGGCGGCGGCGTTAGACAGCATTGAGCGCAAGACTGAGGCGCTCCCTCTCTTTACGGATGGCATTCGATTGGTTGAGCCAGCCTTAACTGAGATTAGCCGGAGGCCCGAGGGCCAGCGCCGCACGCTGGCCCTCGGTTATTTCTGGCTGGCGCAGGCCTATCGAGGTTTGGCCCGGATGGGTGGCGAGGGTGATAAAACGGTACAGCAGCAGCAGTTCAAAAATGCCGAGGCTAACTTCGACACCTGCATCAAGCTGGATTTGCCGAGTGATACCTTCCAGCACGACGAGATTACCAAAGCATGCGAACTTAACAAAACACGCATGATTAATGCCGATATGCCTTAAACCCAGGAGGAAACCATGAATTTCAACCGTCTGATTTGCCGAGGAATAACTGCATTGCTGATCGTTGTCGCCGGAAGCACAAGCCACGTAAGCCAAGCCGCGCCGCTGCAGGGCGAATTAGTGCCAGCCAATGTCACTAGCACAGGAAAGTTCAAGGTCGTCATTAGCAACTCGGAGACCGACAACGGCAAAGCCAAGTTGCTGGAGCTGCGGGTCGAAGTCGGCCCCGCGGGTGTTTCCAAAGTGGTGTTTGAAGTGTCGAAGGACGACAAGTTTGCCTTCAGTGTGACCGAATTCCAATATCCGTACTGCATCTTTGGCGACAAAGAAGATAAATGTGCCTATCAGTTGGCAGGTGATGAGATCAAGGACAAGGCGTTTGTGCTTAAGCCCGGTAACTACGCGGTTAAGGTGAAGGTGTTTGGCACGGCCACCACGCCAGATTGGTCGGGCACCGTCAAATTTAAGTTGGTGGCTGGCGATTTGACATCTGTCGATTTGCCTTACGGCACAGGGTCGGGCAATAACCCCATCGTCAAAATCGTAGACCCCTATTGGCGCAAAGAAGGCATGAAGAAAATCCAGATCGAGGCACGCCTTCAGAATGGCAGCAAAGATAAACAGGTGCAGTATGTCGAATTTCGGGTCGTCCGCACGAGTGACTACGAAACGGTATATGTTGGCACCGAGACCGGTGCGCCTTACTGCATCTTTGGCGAACCGGATGGCAAGAAAACCTGCAAAATATTAAATGTGGGCGACACCTGGCCGCAAAGCTACGAAAAGAAATCGAAACAAAGCGGTGACGGCTATGAAAAGGAGAAATTGACCGATATTCCGCAGAGCAAGATTACAGCAGGCGAATATAACCTCAGCATTTTTGTCAGCACCAATTTTGGCACCTGGGGCAGCGATGGCGATTTCACCTTGCTGGAATAGGGATGTGTCCAGAACATCGCATGCGCCTAACGCGCTTTGAGCGCGTTAGGCGCAAATTTTCTATTTTGAAGTTTTAACTCTTCACGCTCTCCCGCTTTTCCCACCCCTGCCTAAACAATGGCAAGAAGTTCTCTGGGCTATACGGGTGCTTGGCAATCTCCTCGTAATTCAAATCGCAGCCCCATCCCACACGGCTGTCCTCTAGCTCAATGTAGCCATCTACAACACGCACTGGGTTGGTCAAAATGTCTTTGCTCCAGTCGTCGTTAAAGTCGTCAAAAATTTCGTGAATAAAGAAGTTGGGTGTGGCGGTGTTGAGGTGGGCGCACACGACCGAGCAGAGTGGCCCCTGCGCGCTGTGCGGCGCGGTCACGCCGTTAAACGAGTGCGTCATGGCCGCCACTTGCTTCGCCGTTGTCAGGCCCATGTATTGCGGCTCTAGCTGAATAATATGCACGGCATCGTGCATCAGGAGTTCGGTGAATTGCTCGCGGCAGTAATAGTCTTCGCCGCACGCAATCGGCACCGGGCTGCGCTTGGCCACCTCCACCATGCTGGAGATGCGCTGCGGTGGCACAGGGGCCTCAAACCACGTCGGCTCATACTTCGCCATGCCATCCGCAATCTTCAACGCCTCGTGCACGCTAAAGCGGTTGTGGCCTTCGATCAAGATGTCCACCTTCTTGCCCACTGCATCGCGCACGGCGGCGATGATGTCCATCGTCAGCGCAAAGTCTTCGCGATCCATCACCCGCCAGGCCGCGCCAAATGGGTCGAACTTGAGCGCGGTGTAGCCTTTGGCGATGACTTCAAGCGCCTTCATGTGAAAACTCTCGGGCGTGCGTGGGCCGCGATACCAGCCGTTGGCGTACACGCGAAGTTTGTTGTGGCAGCGTCCGCCCAGCAGCTTATACACAGGCTGCTTCGTCACCTTGCCCATGATGTCCCAACAGGCGAACTCGATGCCGCTGAGGGCCGCGCCTTGAATCTGCCCGCCATCTGAATACACATCCCGGAACATCCGTAAGCTGTGGTTCTCCACATCAAACGGGTCTTGGCCGATGACGTAGCGCTTGAGTTCATGAATACCCGCCTCCACCGTTTTGCAAAAGCCGTTTAGCGTGGCCTCACCAATGCCATGCACGCCTTCATCGGTCTCGACGCGGGCAAACAGCCAGTTCTTCCAGGGGTTGCCAGCGATATAGGTTTTAACGTCGGTAATTTTCATGCGTGTATTCTTCTTCGAAATGGAGCTTTTGCCAAATTGCGTAAACTGCCAATCTATGAACCCAGCCATACACCACTACATTCAGCGCTTTGCGCAGCCACCTCAAGCACAACTCGATGCATTCGTCGCACAAGGCCGGACGGTTTTGATTGGACGAAATAAGAGTTTTGTTGAAGCGGGCGAAGTGTGCGACAAGTTGGCATTCATTCATCAGGGCATCGTTCGTTATCACTTCATCACGCCCGACGGCGATGACATTACCAAAGATTTCGGTTTCGCCAATTGGTTCGCAGTGGCATTCACCAGTGCTCTGACAAAGCAACCCTCTCAAATTTTCATCTCAACGGTCACAGATGTAAGCCTGACCGTGTGGCCGTTCGAGGTATTGACCCGACTGTTCGATGTAGACATAGAGTGGCAGAGGTTCGGCCGACGCATGGCCGAGATGCTGTACTTTCGCAAGGAGGAGAGGGAGATCGAATTTCTGACAGACCCAGCCGCAGTGCGATATCAGCGCATGTTGCAGCGGTTCCCGGACGAAGTCGCTCGAATTCCGCAGCACTATCTCGCCTCTTATCTCGGCATTACGCCCGAATCACTTTCGAGAATCCGCAAGAGTATTGATCTACATCAATGACGCGGCGTTCGTCATCGCTTAGTCTCAGAGAGTAGTTAGCAAATCCTCCCGAAGGTTGCACAAAAGAGCTTGATTCTTGCAAGTTCAACCTTCGGGAGGATGAATTCCGCTGAGATAAAGCATGATGACTGAAACACTTAAAGCCTTTCTACCCGTAATCGAGCGCACAAACCCGGCAGCCAGTGCTGCTACGTTTGCTGAATATGAAGCTCACCCAGATACCTTTTTGACAATCCAAGGCGTCCCACCCGAAATCGCGGCACGCTTACCCGGCTTCGCTGATTTCGTGACCCCATTGGGCATCGCTGGCGATATGCTGGTACAGGCTATTCACGAAGCCGGGCCAGCGATAGGGCCAGCCACGCCAGGCTGGCAAACCACCCTTAGCCGACGCGGCGATGAAGCAATCGCACGCGCCGAAGCAGCCGAAGCTGAAGGTGATGCCCAGAAGGCCGAACAGGAATTCATGGCCGCGTCATTTTGGTACTTTCTGGCTCGCTTCCCGCACATCCTCAACGCGGAAGGTGCAGCCGCCTATCGCAAACACGTCCAAGCCTATTTACGTGCAGCCAAGCACTTTACCCACCCGATTGATGTCATCGCGATCCCATTCGAAGGCGGCCAACTGACCGGCTACTTGCGCTTGCCCAACGGCGCTGCACCAGAAGCGGGTTGGCCGGTGGTCGTGATTTGGGGCGGCATTGATGTGTGGAAGAGCGACTTGGAAATTCACAGCCAATCTAATGCTCTTTTGAAGCGCAGCATCGCCACGCTAGCCATCGATATGCCCGGTACGGGTGAATGTTCAATCCCGGTCTCGACCCAGGCCGAGCACGCCATGCTCGCAGCTATTGACGCGATCCGCAAGCACGCAGCTATTGACGGCGCACGCGTCGGTTGCTATGGGCTGAGCTTTGGTGGGCATTTCGCTGTAAAACTAGCGTTGCTTCGGCCCGATCTGGCAGGCGCGGTCAATATCGCTGGCCCGGTGCATGCCACGTTCCAACCCACATGGGTATCAACGTTGCCTATGGGTGCGCGCATTGCGCTCTCGCGCGTGTGCGGTCTTGATCCTCGTGGCGAGCCGCAAATCTTGTTATCCCGCTTGGCCGAGCTATCACTTGTATCGCAGGGGCTGTTGCCAACCACAATACATGCGCCCTTGCTTAGCATTAACGGCGAACAGGACGAGTTAGTATCTATTGCCGACCTTGATCTCATTCAACACAATGGTGTTCAACAGGATCGGTTGATCTTCGCTCACGACCGCCATGTCGCTAGTCGCAACTGGGCACTGCACGAGCCATTCGTGGCGCACTGGTTTGTGCAACGATTCAGTTCGCGCCATCAAGTCTTTTAATCCCATGATCTAAACGTGACTTTCATGCGCATCTCTACAACATGATTGCGCTTGAACTTTCTACGCATGTCGGCTCTAATGCCAAAATGCTTAAGCACTATGAGATTACCCGCGAACGCATTACTCAATTTACTGAGGCGTTGCGGGGCAAACTGTATGCCGATAAGGCGCCTATTACCCTGTCTGTCTATGGCCCAACCGATCGCATCACGCTCACCGAAGCGCTCAAGACTGCGACGTTTAGACCCGCCAAAGTGGGCGAAAAATTTGGCCCGCCGTGGAGCACGCATTGGTTCAAAGTCGAGATAGAAGTGCCCAAAGCATGGCGCGGCAAAGAAGCCCATTTGTTATGGGACTCGGTGAGCGAAGGCTTGATTTACGTGGATGGCAAGCCAGTGCAAGCACTAACCGACACAGATTGGTCGGGCCGCCCACTGCGGCCCGAATGGCGCTTGCCCAAAGCGGCGACTAAGCTGACGGTTTATATCGAGATGGCGGTGAATAACCTCTTTGGCTTTCCCGAGATGGGCAATGTGCAAGAGGCCTACTTTATTGGCATGTTGCGCCAGGCCGAGATTGGCTTGTTCGACCGCGATGCGTGGGACTTGCTATGGGATTACAGTGTGGTGGCCGAGATGGCGACCGAGATGCTGCACGACTCGGTGCGTGGGCGGCAGGCCTTGTTCGCTGCCAACGCCGCCATCAATGCCATTCAGCCGGATGACAAACGCACCTGGGCTGCGGGTCGCGCGATCCTTCAACGCTTTTTGGTGGCGCGCAACGGCGATGGGCAGCACACCGTCAGCGCCATCGGCCATGCCCACATTGATACGGCCTGGCTGTGGCCGCTGGCCGAGACGCGCCGAAAGGTCATCCGCACCCTCAGCACCACGCTGCGGCTGATGGAGGATTACCCCGAATACAAGTTCAGCTTCTCGCAGGCGGTGCAACACGATTGGGTGAAGGAGATGCGACCCGATCTGTATGCCCAGATCAAAAAGCGCGTGAAAGAAGGCCGCATTGTGCCGGTGGGCGGCATGTGGGTGGAGCCAGACACAAACGTGCCCAGCGGCGAATCGCTCATCCGCCAGATGCTGGTGGGCCAGCGCTGGTTCGAGCGCGAATACGGCCTGCGCTGCAAAGAGATTTGGATTCCAGATGTGTTTGGCTATTGCGCGCAACTGCCACAGATTGCCGCGCTGGGCGGGGCCACGCGCTTTCTCACCCAAAAACTCTCGTGGAACCAAATGAACAAGCCACAGCACCACACGTTTATGTGGGAGGGCTTGGACGGCACAAAACTCTTAACGCACTTCCCGCCCACCGACACCTATAACGCGGTGTGTACGGTGAAAGAAGCGCTGTTTCATGTGCGCAACTACAAAGACCTGGAGCGCTCTAACGAAAGCTATATGCTGTTTGGTTTTGGCGATGGCGGCGGTGGGCCGACCAAAGAGATGCTGGAACGCTTGCGGCGCATGGCCGATGTGGATGGCCTGCCGCGCATGGCGGTGCGCTCCTCCGATGAATTCTTTGACCGGCTGGAAGCCGATGCCAAAGACCTCAACACGGTTGTGGGCGAGTTGTATTTCGAGCTGCATCGCGGGACTTACACAACGCAGGCGCGCACCAAACGCGGCATGCGCAAGAGCGAATTTCTGCTGCACGATGTGGAGCTAATTGCGGCGGTAGCCAGTGCCATGCGCGGCAACGCCAAAGCCTACCCCAGCCAGGCATTGGGTGAGTTGTGGAAGACGGTGTTGCTCAATCAGTTCCACGACATTCTGCCCGGCTCTTCTATTCACGCCGTCTACGAGGACGCGCATGCGCAACTGGGCGCAACCATGACCACCGCCAGCGAGTTGCGAGACAAAGCCGTGAGCACACTGGCTGCAACATTGCCCCAAGCCAAAGCCGAGCAACGTCTGCTAGCCATCAACACCGCTGGCGTGGTTCGCCGCGATGTGATTGAGTTGCCCGAGGCGGCTACAAACGCCAAGCAGATTGGCGCATCTGGCAAGCCGCTGGGCGTTATTACATTTATGGATGAGATGGGTGTGCAGGTTCAGTCGTTTAGCGACTGCGTAGAGTTAGATTCGGATACTGACCCAGTGACAGCCCGAACCACACGAGATGGCTTTGTGCTGGAGAACGATTTTGTGCGTGCCACGTTTTTGAAGGATGGTGCGCTCGTGTCGTTGCACGAAAAACGTGCCAACCGCGAGGCTATTGCCGATGGCGCACGGGCCAATCAGTTTGTAATGTTTGATGACAACCCAACAAATTGGGAAGCCTGGGACGTGGATGTCTTCCACCTAGAGAAGCGTACCAACGTAGCAGGCGCGACCAGCGCTAAGTTGGTTGAGAAAGGCCCGCTGCGCGCAGCCATCACATTCACATATCAACTTTCGCCCAAGAGCGCGATTCGCCAGACCGTTACGCTGGCGGCTACATCGGCGCGGGTCGAGTTTCATACCGAGGTGGATTGGCACGAGAGCAAGCAATTCCTAAAAGTCGAGTTTCCGGTGAACGTGCGGGCGCAGGAGGCCACCTATGATGTGCAGTTCGGGCATTTGAAGCGTCCAACGCATTTCAACACCTCGCACGATGTGGCGCGGTTTGAGGTGTGCGCACACAAATGGGCCGATTTGAGCGAGGCCGGTTTTGGTGTGGCGTTGCTGAACGATTGCAAGTATGGCTATGCGGCACATGGCAACGTGTTGCGCCTCTCGCTGTTACGTGCGCCCAAAAGCCCCGACCCCGAGGCCGACATGGGCACGCACATGTTCAGCTATGCGCTGCTGCCACATGTAGGCTCCATCGTGGACTCTAACGTGATTGACCAAGCGTATGCGTTCAACCTACCGCTGGTCATCGGCACCACGCAGGCCGAAGCTACATCCATGAATTTGTTTAGCGTAGACCAAAGCAACGTGGTGATTGAGACGGTGAAGAAAGCCGAGGACAGCAATGCGCTAATCGTGCGGCTGTATGAATCGCATGGCGGGCGCGGTGCGGTAACGTTGAGCAGCGACCTAGCGTTCAAGCGTGCAGCGCTGGTGAATGGCCTTGAAGAAGAGATAGGCAACCTGAGCTGGCAGAACGGTACAGTGGCGCTAAACGTTACGCCGTTTCAGGTGGTATCGGTGAAGTTGGACGTATAGGTGCAATAAACCTGATGCTCTTTGACACGCACTGCCACCTCGACACCCCAGCCTTTGATACTGACCGCGACGATGTGTTTGCCCGTGCCTATGCCAACGGTGTGGTGCGTTTTCTCAACCCCGCGTTCGATCTCGCTAGCAGCCAGCGCGCCGCCGCGTTGGCGCAAGCGCGTGAGGATGTGGTGTGCGCAGTGGGGATTCACCCCAATGACATCGGCTCGCTGACGAGCGGCTCGCTTAATGCTGAGTGCCTGACCGAACTCAAGGCGTTGGCGCAAGCCTCGCGCAAAGTTGTCGCTATCGGCGAGGTCGGCCTGGATTACCACTGGGACAGCTTCCCGCGCCAGCAACAGCGCGAGGGATTTGTGCAACAGATTGAACTAGCGCAAGAGCTTGGTTTGCCAGTCATTATTCATTGCCGCGATGCAGCCAAACCTGCCGGGGCGTATGCAGATTGTTTGGAGATATTGGCGGTGCATAGCCCCCCTCCCCAACCCTCCCCCGTCGGAACGGGGGAGGGAGCTGGCGTACTGCTTCACTCCTTCGCTGGCTCGCCCGCCGAGGCGCGTTTTGCATTTGATCGTGGTTGGTACATTGGCGTCGGTGGCCCAATTACATATAAGAAGGCACATGAGTTGCGTGAGATTGTGAAGCGTGCGCCGCTAGAGCAAATTGTGTTGGAGACCGATGCGCCATATCTCACCCCAGAGCCACACCGCGGACAGCGCAACGAACCGGCGCAGGTTCGGCTGGTGGCGCGGAAGGTAGCCGAGTTGCGCGGCATGAGTCTGGAAGAGATTGCTCACATTACATTCACAAATGCGCAGCGGTTGTTTGGATTAGCGTGATAATTTGATGTTGTGATTGATACGAAAGCCAACTCCCAACTGAACCACCACGTTGCTGGCCCGCGCAATGCCATTGCCGAGGCTCAGACGTTGATACACGATGACTTGATGCAGGTGGAGCAACATTTGCGCGCCCTGCCAGGGCTGCAACCCGAGTCGTTGCGCAACGCAGTCGAGATCATCGTCGCCAGCGGTGGCAAGCGCATTCGACCGATTATTACGTTGTTGGTGGCAGGCATGATGGGGCATGCGCAGTCCTCTCGCTTGATCTATTTGGCCAGCGCTGCCGAGATGTTGCACACCTCGTCGCTGGTGCATGATGACTTGATTGATGGGTCTTTGGTGCGGCGTGGTGCCGCCACGTTGAACGCGGTGTGGACACCTGCGGCGACCGTGCTGACCGGCGATTATTTATTTTCGTATGCCGCTGGTTTGGCGGCCAAGACCAACAGTGTGCGGGTGATGAGCATCTTTGCGGATACGCTGGGTGTTATTGTTGGTGGCGAGTTGCAGCAACAGTTTACAGATTTTGCGCTGCGCAGCACGCGTGAGGATTACTACCGCCGAATCTACGCAAAGACAGGGTCGCTGTTTGTGTTGGCCACCACGGCGGCGGGTGTTTTAACCGATGCCACCGAAGCGCAAATTCATTCGTTGGACGACTTTGGCCGTGAGTTGGGCAATGCATTTCAGGTAGTGGACGATATTCTGGATTTCACCGGCGACCAGGCCAGCGTAGGCAAGCCTGTGGGTAGCGACTTGCGGCGCGGCTTGATTACGCTGCCCACGATTTACTACAAAGAGCGCCATGCAGACGACACCGACTTGGATTGCGCCTTGAAGGGTGAGTGCGAGCCAGAGGTTTACGACACGCTCATCAGCAAGATACGCCACAGCGATGCCATTCGCGCCGCAGCCGATGAAGCCGCAACGATGGCGACGAATGCTAAGCACGCACTTGGCGCTTTTCCCCACAATGCCTACCGCGATGCACTGATGGATTTGGCGGATTACACGGTGAGCCGAACGGTTTAATTGGCAATCGCCAATGATTTATGCTCGTCATCATCATCGTTAGTTGGAATGTGCGCGAGTTATTGCAGGCGTGTTTGCAATCGCTGCTGCACTTTCCGGCGAACACATTGCAGCAAGAGATCATCGTGGTAGACAACGCCTCTGACGATGGCAGCGCCGAGATGGTGCGAGACGAGTTTCCGTCGGTTCATTTGATTGCAAATGCGACGAACAAAGGCTTTACCGGCGGCAACAACGATGGGTTGAGATTGGCGGACACGTTAATTGCGAGTGAAGCAAGTCAAACATCTGATGCCACCCATCAATTTTTGTTTTTGTTAAACCCCGATACTGAGGTGAAGCCCAATGCGTTAGACACACTGAGTGGCTATGCGATAGCGCACCCAACAGTTGGGTTGATTGGGCCACGATTGCGTTACGGCGACGGCAGTTTGCAATCCTCGCGACGGCGCTTCCCCACCCTGCTTACAGCTTTATTCGAGAGTACCTGGTTGCAACGTTACGGGCCGCGTCGCGCGCTTCATCAGTTTTATATGCAAGACCAAGCCGATGACGAAACGTGTGACGTGGACTGGGTAGTGGGTGCAGCCATGTTTGTGCGCTATGCCGCGTATCAGCAAATTGGCCCGCTGGATGAAGTGAGCTTCTTTATGTATTCCGAGGAGACTGATTGGTGCAAGCGCATGAAAGATGCGAGCTGGCGCATCATGTATTTGCCACAGGCTGAGGTAGTGCATTACGAGGGGCGCAGCAGCCAGCAGGTCTCGGCGCAGCGCATTAAGCTGTTCAACACCAGCAAGGTGCGCTACTTTGCCAAGCATCACGGCGCGTGGCAGGCGGGCCTGTTGCGGTTGTGGTTATTGGGGCAATTTGCGTGGCAGTTGGGGCTTGAGGGAGTGAAGTGGCTGCTGGGTAGCCAGCGCGAGATGCGGGCCGAGCGGATTCGGGCTTACCTAAGTGTGTTGCGGTCGGGGTTGCGGTGACCTAAATACCCACCTCTATAATCCTCGCGTGGTGAATGTGCATTTTTCTATCGTTGTGCCCGCTTATAACGAGGCGGCCAACTTGCAGGCGGGTTCGTTAGATAAAGTGGCGTTGTATTTGGCAGAGCAAGACTACGACTATGAAGTGTTGGTGGTGGATGATGGCAGCAGCGACAACACGATTGAGTTAGCCGAGGCATTTTGTGTTAGGCATCCCCGCTTTCGTGTTATTGGCAACCCGCACAGGGGTAAGGCGTTTACGGTTTGCACCGGGTTGATGGTAGCGCGGGGCGAGTATGTGTTGTTCACCGATATGGATCAGGCCACACCGATTCGTGAGGCCGAGAAGCTGCTGCCGTGGTTTGAGCAAGGCTATGATGTGGTGATCGGCTCGCGCGGCACCGTGCGACACAACGCGCCCATCTGGCGCAAGGCCATGAGCCGCAGCCAGATGGTGTTGCGCAACTGGATTCTGGGCTTCAAAGAGATTACAGATACACAGTGCGGTTTTAAGGCCTTTCGGCAAGCAGCCATCCGACCCATCCTCGATCACCTACATTTTTTTAACATGAAAGACGCCAAAGAAGCTAAAGGTGCAACCGTGACGGCGGGCTTTGATGTGGAGTTGTTGTATGTGGCGCAAAAGCTGGGATTCAAAACGCGTGAGGTGCCGGTGCAGTGGGACTATCGCTTCTCGCGTCGGGTGAACCTACTGCGTGATTCGCTGAAGGGCATTCGGGAGCTGATTGATATTCGTGCGGCGAATGCACGGGGGGCGTATGGGACGGAGATTGGAGATTAGAGATCGGTTACGTATGCCGAGTGTTGAGTGTGAGCAGGGGTTTTGGGCGCAAGGGTTTGCGCACGTGGCGGGCATTGATGAGGCCGGGCGTGGCGCGTGGGCTGGGCCGGTGACGGCGGCGGCGGTGATCTTGCCGCAAGCACCTGATTTGGTGGAAATGTTGCGCGGGGTGAACGACTCCAAAAAGCTTAAGCCTTCACAGCGTATGCAACTGCGTGGGCTGATTGAGCAATATACAAGTGCCTATGCGATAGGCAGCGCCAGCCATGATGAGATTGATGCGCTGGGCATTCTGGTCGCCACGCGTTTGGCGATGCGGCGTGCAATTGAATTGCTGGCGGTTCGCCCAGATGCACTGCTGATTGACGCGGTGAAGCTGCGCGAGGTCGAGATACCCCAGCGCTCGTTTAACTTTGCGGATTCGATCAGCTTGTCGGTGGCGGCGGCTTCGATATTGGCGAAGACCGAACGCGATGCGATGATGCAAACGTTTGATGCGATCTACGCCGGGTATGCGTTTGGCAGGCACAAGGGCTATGGCACACAGGCGCATCGGCTTGCGCTAGAGGCTCAGGGTGTGTGCGAGATTCATCGCAAGAGCTTTAAGCCAATCCGAACTCATGTCGAGCTAGCGCTCAAAGGGCTTTCGGCTTCTTAACCGCAGCCCTTTGAGCGCTAAGTCCACCATCGACTAAGATTGATTTACACATGAGCAACGCCACGCTGCCGATTAGCAGCATCCAAATCCCCTCACTTTACGATTTAACGCTGGAGCAACTGACGCAGCAGTTGACGGCATGGGGTGAACCCGCCTTTCGCGCCAAGCAAATTTGGCGCTGGCTGTACCAACGCTTTGCGCAAGACCTGGACGAGATGAGTGATTTGGGCAAACCCCTGCGCGCACGCCTGCGCGAACACTTTGTGCTGAAGCGCATTACCCCGGTGTTACAGCAAAAAAGCACGGATGGCTGGACGCGCAAGTGGCTATTGAAGTTTTTAGATGGCAGCGAGATTGAAACGGTGCTGATGGAATATGACAGCGGTTCTGGCAAAACCGAGCGTCGCACGGCGTGCATCTCATCGCAGGCAGGCTGCGCCATGAATTGCAGCTTTTGTGCCACCGGCCAAATGGGCTTTTTGCGCAACCTGCGCGCAGGCGAGATTATTGAGCAGGTGGTGTGGGTGGCGAGGACGTTATTAGAGATTGGAGATTCGAGATTA
>JAYTNY010000388.1:0-7442 GCA_043748055.1 Roseobacter sp. | reverse complement strand
CCCCTTTAGGGGTCGAGGGTTCTTGAACGACGCGCACCACCTCACCGCTCTCCAACGATTGGCGCGCCGCCACCGAGCACGCCACCGCCAGCCGCGCCTGTTCGGGCGTGCCTTGCTCAAACGCACGCCCTTCGTGCACGCACGAGACGAAATACGCAATCTGACGTTCGTAGGCATCGCCGTGTTCAACCGCCAACGCATACGCCTTGCCCGCCTCGTACGCCATCAGCGAGACCTGCGCCGCCGCGCTGAGATAGCTGCCGCCCCGAAAGCTGAACTCGACTGCGCCGCGCTCGCACAACACTTTTAGTGCCATCGTGAACGGGAAATCTTTTGGATAAAACTGAGACGCCTCGATGCTGCCCTGATTACCGTCGTAATCCAACATGCAATGCACATCGTTCCACAGACCCGGCGCGGCCAAATGCCCGCGCGCATAAACTGTTTTGGGCTGGCCCAGCACCCAGTTCAGCGCGTCCAGGTCGTGGATCATCAAATCCAGCACCGCGCCACCGCTTTGCTCTGGGTTGCGGAACCAACTGGCCCCCGGCGGCGAGGCCAAGCGCGAGGCGACAGCCGAGAGCGGCTGACCCAGCGCGCCGCTCTTCACAAAGTTCACCAGCGCCACATATTCCGGCCAGAAGCGCAGCACGTGCGCAATCATGAGCGGCGTGCCGGTCTCGCGTTGGGCAGCCAACATCGCGTCGCAATCGGCCACGGTTAGGGCAAATGGCTTTTCCAGCAGCACGGGCTTGCCCGCGCGCAGGGCAGCCACGGTGTATTGGGTGTGCAGGTGGGTGGGCAAGGTGATGGCGACCGCGTTTATGGTGGGGTCGGTGATGATTGCCATGTCGTCGGTGGTGGAGGCTGCACCTACCTCGGCGGCCAACCGCTGAGCGTTTTCGATGCTGCGCGAGGAGATGGCCGCCACGCGCACGCCATCCAGCTTGGCAAACGCTTTGGCGTGCGCACGCCCCATCGCCCCGGAACCTAATATGCCGATATTCATAGGCGCTATTTCAGCACAGCAACCCAGCAAACACAAAGCAACCTGATTGCTACAAAATTACAATTTCGACCCAGTCAGATGCGGGAAACACCTACCCGAAGCGACTAAGAGCCTAGCTCAGGGACTAAATCCCTAATCACCACTCCCTAATCACCAATTACTTCACTATGGAAGCCCAAGGACGTCTTAAAAAAGAACACAGCTTTTTGCTGCCCGACCGTAAACCGCAAGCCAATTTCTACGTAGACCCGGTCTTTGCCAATGAGGTGAAGCTGCACATTATCAAGAACGGCTCACGCAAACTCAACCCGCCGCTCATTCTGGCTATTCAAGGGCCAAAGGGCGAAGGCAAAAGCGCGCAGTTGCGCGAGGTGTGTTCGCGGCTGGGCGTGCTCATCGTTTTTCTCTCCGGCTCGGCCATCAGCGGCGGGCAAGAGAAAGAGCCGCTGAACATTATTCGGGATGCCTACATCGAATCCAGCACGCAGTGGATGCAGCGCAAGATGCCCGTGTGCATTGTGATTGACGATATCGACACCAGCGCCGCCGCCATGCACAGCAATCGCGTGTATTCGGTGAATAGCCAATTGGTGAGTGGTGCGCTGATGCACCTGTGTGACGACCCCTACAACGTGGGCGACCGCGTAACCATGCGCGTGCCCATTGTGATGACGGGTAACAACTTTGCCAGCCTGTATGGCCCGCTGACGCGCTATGGCCGCATGCGTTTTTTTGATTGGGTGCCGACGCTGGACATGAAGCAAGCCATCGTGCATGGCATCTTCGAAGAGCTAATCCCCGCCGACGAGGCGCGCTTCTTGGATGAGTTCGCCGCAAAATATGCGCACGAACCCACCGCGTTCTTCGCCGAGCTGAAGAACGACATCATGGACAGCCTGATTCTGCGCGCGATCTCCGGCAACGAAGACTTGGACTTGCCCAGCCTGAATATGCTGATTGACGACACCGAACTGCGCACCAACATGGCCGACCTATACGAAGCCGCCGACCGCAAGCGCGGCCTGCGCGCGCGCAACTTCCTCAGCGAAACCGACATGCCCACCGGCATGGCCGAAGAGCTGGTGGGCGCAGGCTTGGATTAAGAACCGCAGGAGGTGCCAGGCACTTTCCGAAGTGCCTGGCACCTGTCAACTTAGGGTCTACGCTAGCATCGCTTCCAACCTCTCTTTCACCGCTGCCCACTCCTCACTCAACACGCTGTAAAACACCGACGAGCGCACATGCCCATCCGGCATGATGATGTGCTTGCGGATGACGCCCTCGCGCACGGCCCCAATGCGCTCGATGGCCCGCTGAGAACGCTCGTTGCGCGCATCCGTTCGCAACTGCACCCGCACCGCGCCCAACACCTCAAACGCGTGTCGCATCAGCAAATACTTGGCTTCGGTGTTGATGGGCGTACGCCGGTAACTTTTGCCCAGCCAGGTGCCGCCGATCTCTAAACTCTTGTTGGCCCGCTCAATCGTCATATAGCGCGTCATGCCAATCGCTGTGTTTGTAATGGGGTCAATCTGGGCAAACGGCAAATCGGTGCCAGCGGCTTGGCGGCGCAACATCTCATCCACCAGCCATTGCACCCGCTCTGGCGAATCAATGAGGCCGTAGGGCATAAAGGGCCAAATCTCTGGCTCGTCGGCGTGCGGCCACAGTTGCTCGGCGTGGTCGCGGCGCAGCGGCTCCAGCCGTATGTGCTTGCCCATCAAAGTCACAGGCGTAATCTCTACGTTAAACATCTTTTAGCCATCGCCCCAACCACGCCACTGCATCTGCCTGCATGGCCCGCGTAAATTGATGTGGGTTGTCATAGAACCGCGCCGCAAACTTCTCGCGCTTGCCTGCTTTGGCAAAAATTTCCTCCAGTCTTGCGCATGTCGCTTGCATTCCACTTAGCGGGAATAACTCGTCTTGGCTGCACTCCTGCACCATCAGCGCACCCGGCATACCCATGCTCGCCACATCGCTCAGCTCCAAGAACTCGGCCAGCCCCGGCACAACCTGGCTCCATGAATGCCAACCCACATGCTTTTCGTGCAGGTGCTTCCAGTCGCACATCCAGCCCACGCTTACAGCGGCTTTTATGCGCGGGTCGGTGCCAAACAGCCAGTTTGCTCGCATGCCCCCAAACGAAAGGCCCAGGCAGCCGATGCGCTCTGCGTCTACCTCGGGCCGCGATGCCAGGTAGCTCACCGTTGCGCGGTCGTCGTGGCTCACTATGCCCATCCATGTGACTCCTGCCGCAATCAAATGCTTGGCGATCAGTTCTTCGTACAGCGAGCGCGTGCCGTTCTCCTTCGCAATCTCGCTCACGCCGCTGGGCCGTCCGCTTTGCTGCACAATGCCGCTGGTCACAGTGCTTAGATCAATGCGCCGCTCACCAAAATACAACGCATCAATCGCAATCACTACATAGCCCTGCTTCGCCAGCTCGGTGGCATACGAGACGCCCTCGTAGGCACCTTTCTTAAACCCGCGCAAATGGGGCGGGTCGTCGCCCGTGTCCACCACTTTCTCTTTGCCGTGAATGTAATAACCGCCGTGATCGTGCAGCGCCACCACCCCCGGCAGCGGCCCGCGCTGGCCTGTGGGCCGGATGAGTAGCGCAGGCACGCGCGTCTCAGGCGCGCTGGAGAAGTAAATCTTTTCGCGCACTACATCGTCAGCCTCGTTCACCTCCACCACTTCGGGGTTGAGTGGAACTGCGGGCGGCGAATAGCGCAGCAGTTCGATGGCTTTTGCCCGCGCCTGTGCACGCCACGCATCCACATCATCTTCCCCAAAGCCCGCCTGCAAAAACGAGAGCGACTGGGTGTTACGAGATTGGAGTTGAGAAATTAACGATTGGAAATTAATCATGGTTTGATTCTGGACATCATGTAGGCATCCGCAAACGCGCCATCCCGAAAAGCAAAATGGCGCAGCGTGCCTTCGATCTCGAAGCCGAACTTTTTGTAGAGCTTTAATGCCGGTTCGTTGTCGGTATACACCTCCAACTCCAGCCGCTGAATGTTCAGCCACTTGTCGGCCAGGTCTATCACGGCTTGCATCATCGCCGTGCCCACACCTTTGCCCTGCCAGTCGTCTCGCACGCCCATAAAAACGCTGGCCGAATGTCTGCGGCGAGGGGCCTGATTGACCTGCAAACCAATCGTGCCCATCACTTCGCCGTCGGCTTCAGCCACCATCAAGTATTCTCCGGGTGATAAATCGGTCAGCCGTTTGCGGCGCGCCTCCAGGCTGCGGAAGGGCACTTGTAGCGTGCCCCACATCGCACGCGGCGCGGTATAAATCTTGGCAACGGCCTCGGCATCGCTACCCTCAACATGTCGAACATGAATCTCCATAAGCAAACCTCCTTGTGCTTACAATCAAACATAAGCATGGCACAGTGTAAAAGAATCTTCGGCTTGTGGGTGTCTCTGGTGTTGTGGATGGCGCTTGCGGCTTGCACAGTGCGACCCAACTTAACGCCATCGGCTCAGCCCACGCAAACAGACCCGCGCATTGTGTTCATGGACTTTTACGCCGATTGGTGAGAGACCTGCCAAGCCATGCGGCCGGTCGTGGATCGGCTCGAAGAAGTTTACGCAGACCGCGTAAAGTTTGTGCCAATGAACATCGACACCGATGCAGGCCAAGCCGCAATGCGAAAATACGGCATCACTGGCACGCCCACGCTACTCATCACCAACGCGAATGGCGCTGTGCTTTTCCGCCGCTCCGGCGGCACCACTTACGCCTTGCTCAAAGAGGCTATCGAGACTGCGTTGAAAATCCGCTAGAGCCTGGGAGGCCGAGGCTTCAGCCGGTTACAAACTTGCGCTGTGGCTTTAATCTCTGGTCGAGTTATTAACCGCCTAAAGGCTCGACCTCCAGAACTCAGCGCATATTTCGTCACAACGTCATCATCCCCGGCTCTTCAATCGCCGCCCGCACATCGCCCAAAAACTGCGCCGCCACCGCACCGTCTATCACCCGATGATCTGCTGACAGCCGAATCGTCATAATCGGCTTCGCTACAGGCTGCCCACCAGCATCCGGCACAAACGTGGGTTTGCTGCGGCCCACTGCCAATATGGCGGCTTCGGGCGGGTTAATAATCGCTGTAAAGCGATCCACACCATACATACCCAAATTGCTAATGCTGAATGTGCCGCCGCTGATTTCATCTTGCTTCAGCTTGTTGGCTTTGGCCCGCGCACCCAAATCAGCCATCTCGTTTGCAATCTGGTGCACGCCTTTTAGGTGCGCGTTGCGCACCACCGGCACAATCAGCCCATTCTCCAGCGCCACCGCAATGCCGATGTTCACCTCATCCAACAAGACAATCTGCCCCGCTGCTTCGTCCAAGCGGCTGTTCACTATCGGGTGGCGTTGCAAGGCCCACGCGCAGGCCTTCACCACAATCGCTGTCAGACTGATCTTGGTTTGGCCGTCCTTCAGCTTTGCGTTGGCCCGCGCCCGCAGGGCTTCGGCGGCGCTCACATCCACATCGGCATCAAACGTAACATGCGGCACCTGCTGGTAGCTCTGCTGCAAACGCGTGCCAATAGTTTTGCGCATGCCCGCATATGCGATTATTTTGGCTTTTGGCGCAAGGGCGGGGGAGATGAGGAGAGGGGGAGATGAGGAGAGGGAGAGGTTCTCTTTGTCCCCTTGTCCCTTTGTCCCTTTGTGTTGAGCAAAAGCCAATACATCCTCGCCCTGCACCCGCCCATTCGGCCCGCTGCCTTTCACCGAGGCCAATGCAATCGCGTTCGCCTCAGCCAGCCGCCGTGCCGCAGGCGTAGCACGCACTTTGCCCTCTTCTAACGTCTGATGCCGGATGTCTGATGTCTCTGCCGCTGCTTCCACATCCTCCCGCGTAATCTTGCCGCCTGCGCCCGTGCCTTTGATGACGCTCAGATCGATACCAAGCTCTGTTGCGATGCGGGCAGCAATCGGTGTGGCGTTCGCTGCCGCCAAAACCTCGCGGGTCTTCATCGGTTCGGAGTTAGAACCAAGTGCCAAATTAGACCCGCGAGGTTTAGTTTCGCCCGAAGGCAAACTCTCACCCTGCTTCAAAATAAACGCAATCGTTTCGGTCACCGGCACGGTATCGCCTTCTTTGAACTTGATCCCCGCCAACGTGCCGCTCTCCGGTGCCTCCACCTCCATATTGATTTTGTCGGTGGTCACTTCGGCAATCGGCTCGCCCTGCACCACGGCATCGCCCTCATGCTTCAGCCACGTCACAATTGTGCTCTCGGTTTGGGTAAAGCCCAGCTTGGGCATGATGACGGTTTTCATATTGGTGATTAGGGATTAGGGATTAGGGGCTGGTGACCGGTGACTCAATCACCAGTCCCTAATCCCTAATCACCAATCCCTAGTACTTCCCACGTACTAGTTTGCGTGCCTCGTCCACAATGTTCTCCACCTGCGGCACGCTGGCGCGTTCCAGGTTGCGGTTGTAGGGCATCGGAATATCCAGGCCAGCCAAGCGGCGTATTGGCGCTTCCAGGTAATCAAACGCCTCGCTGCTGGCGATGCGTGCCACTAGTTCGCCGCCGAAGCCGCCGGTCTGCACGGCCTCGTGCACCACCAGCGCCTTGCCGGTCTTCTTCACGCTTTCCACAATTGGTTTTTCATCCAGCGGGTTCAGCGTGCGCGGATCCACAATCTCAACCTCAATGCCCTCTTGTGCCAAAATGCTGGCCGCTTCTAGCGCACGCTGCACCATGCCGGAGTAGGTCACAATCGTCAGGTCTTTGCCCGCCCGCACCACGTGGCTCTGGCTGAGGGGAACCGAATACATTTCCTCTGGCACCGGCCCTTTCATTTTGTAAAGCAGTTTGTGCTCACAAAAAATCACCGGGTTCAAGTCATCTATCGCCGCAATCAGCAAGCCCTTCGCGTCATAGGGGCTGCTGGGCGTAACAACTTTTAGGCCGGGCACATGCACAAACCAATTCTCCAGGCTCTGGCTGTGTTGTGCGGCTGCGCCCGTGCCGCTGCCCATGGGCATGCGCAGCACAAATGGCACGGTGGCCTTGCCGCCAAACATAAAGCGCATCTTCGCGCCTTGCAGCACCAATTGCTCCATGCTCAGCGTCACAAAATCCATAAACTGGATTTCGCCCACAGGTCGCATGCCTGTTACGGCTGCACCCACACACAGGCCTGCAATCGCTGCCTCGCTGATCGGCGTGTCGCGCACGCGCTCCTCGCCAAACTCTTGCTGCAATCCCGCCGTTACGCCAAATGCGCCGCCATACACGCCAATGTCCTCGCCAAACAAAAACACGCGCTCGTCGGCCTGCATCTTCTGGCGCAGGGCTTCTTTCAGGGCTTCAACGTAAGTAAGTTCTCGCATGATGAGTTGCAAGTTTGCAGGTTTGAAGGTTGGCAGGTTTGTCACAAACCTGCCAACCTT
>JAYTNY010000387.1:0-5215 GCA_043748055.1 Roseobacter sp. | reverse complement strand
GTAATCCCCTCATCTGCCAAAATCTTTATGAAAGCGCTGATGTTGCGCTCTTTGTGCTGGGCCAGCTTCTTCACTACGTCCTCGCCAAAGCGGTCATACAAATAGCTCCAGAACAAATAGCCTGCGCCATAGTGCGCACTGTTCTCGCCCGCGCTGCTCTCGCTCCAGGTGTTTAGTTGTGTCTCGGGTGTGCTGGCAAAGTCAAACGTCGTGCCAATGCTGTCGGCAAAGCCATTTAGTCGCTCGGCAAGCTGCGCTGCACCTTCCTCCAACCACAAGTTGCCCGCATGCGTGTTGTTGTAGCTAATCATGTGCTGAAACTCGTGCGCCATCGTGCTCATGTAGCTGGTGCTGCCGGGGTCGCTGCCGTTGTAGCCAGGTGCGGCGTGCATCACAAACATCTCGGCCTCGTTGCTGTCGCTGCGCACCGTGCGCGGGAAGCCATCCGGCGAGGAGAAGTAGCCACCCACGCTGGCGCCAATGCCATCGGCGTGCAACACATACAGCCGTTGGTCGCAATCCACGCCAGGCCGCGCCTCGATGCCAAAGAAATCGCGGTTCACTTTGTAGATGCCGCCCTCAAATTCATCCGCAGCCGTCTTCAGCTTGCGCGCATTCAAGCGCAACTTACTCGGCGAGGTCTCCACCCACATATACACATGGTCGGTCTTGTATTCCAACTTTGCTTCAATCGAAAACTGCGTGTCGTTGTCCTGGTTGCTCAGCGTAAACGCCCGCGTGGCACCCACCTCAAACTCTGGTGCAGCGGTGCTGCAAGTTACTACAGTCTGTTCTTCGGGCACGCCCTTGTAGCGCACGGCCAGGTTCGCCAAGTCCTCACGTGGCAGCACAGCGTTAGTCACCAGCTCCAACGTGCCCGTCGTCGTCTCGCCAGGAGCCGAGGTGGGCAACGGTGTGCGCTGCACCGGTCGCGGTGTCAGGGTGGGGGGAGATGGCGTTCGTGTGCTGCGCGGCCCAACTGGCCCAACCGGGTTATCGGCGCTGTTCGGCAACACCCGATCCACATTGTTGAAAATTAAATACCCCGCCGCACCCGCGCCCAACGTGCTCACACAACAGCACGCAATCGTCAATCCCGCCAAAATGGCTAACCAGCTTTTTTTGTTGTCTGTTTTGTTGTCGTTCATTGTTTCGTTTGATTAGGAGAATCTTCTCACTTTACATTGGTAGGGGCGCAGCATTGCTGCGCCCCTACGACCTCGCTTGTTTCGTATATCACGCGCTTGTTACTTCCGAATCGTCGCGCCCAATGTCGCTTCCAGCGACCGAATCATCTTGCTGCGAATCTTTTCTATTTCTTTGTCGCTCAGCGTCCGGTCTTCCGCTTGGTAAGACAACGCATAGGCCAGGCTCTTCTTCCCCACGCCCACCTGCTCCCCGCGATACACATCAAACAACTTGGCGCTGCTGAGCAAATTGCCGCCCGCCCGCTGGATGGCCGTCAGCACATCGCTGGCCTTCACATCCTCGCTCACAATCACCGCCAGGTCTTCTTCTACGGATGGGAAGCGCGGCACATCTTGAATCAAATTGCCCTTTCCGCTCGCAGATTTCAAGGCTGCTATATCAAACTCAGCCACCAACACGGGCTGGTCAGGCAGGCCCCAGGCCTCGCGCACGCGCGGGTGCAGCTCGCCCAGCACGCCCAGGCGCTGGCTGTTTTTGCCGATTGAATTTATGGCAGCCGTGCGCCCTGGGTAAAACGAGGGATGTTCTGTTGCCTCGTAGCTGGCCTCAATCTTCAAGCTCGCCAGCAACGTTTCCGCTGCGCCCTTCACATCAAAAAAATCCATCTGGCTGGCGCTGGCGTGTTGCCAGGTGGATGAGTCTTGCATCCCACTCAACACCATCACTAACCGCCCTGGCTCATCCGGCAAACTTGCACCATTGCCTTCTTCGCTGGGCAAATAGATGCAACCCACCTCGAACAACTTCACTTGTTTGTGGTGGCGCACATTTGTGCCCAATGCTTCTAATGCACCGCCCATCAAACTGTGCCGCATTGCTGCCCGTTCGGGGTTAATCGGGTTGAGCAGTGTTACATAAGGCCGATCATCCGCTGGGGTGCCCGGCGCAAATAACTTGGCTTCCTGCTCCGGCGTCGTCATGCGGTAGCTAATGATCTCGCTCAGCCCTGCATTCATCAACGCATCTTTGATGCGCTCCTCAAATTCAAGCTGCGGGTTGCCGTGCGTGGGCGGCATCTCGTCGGCCATTAACGTCACGGGCAGTTTGTCGTAGCCGTAAATTCGCCCAATCTCCTCAGCCAAATCGTGTTGGCCCTCAATGTCGGTACGGTGGTCGGGCGCGGTTACGCGGAGGAAGTTTGAGTTGGAGTTTGAGTTGGGGTCCACAAACTCAAACTCAAACTCCAAACTTCCTAAAATCTGCGCCATCTCCTCATCCGCAATATCCATGCCCACGATGCGGCGCACATAGTTGGGGTCCAGGTCAATAGTCGTTGGCTGCAGCGGCTCTGGATACAAATCCACAATGCCCTTGGTGACCGTGCCGCCGGTTAGCTGTTGCAACAAATACAAGCCGCGCTTCTGTGCCAGCAGAGCCTGCGCCGGGTGCAGCCCGCGCGAGAAGCGAAAGCTGGCCTCGCTGGGCAAATCGTGGTGGCGTGCCGTCTTGCGAATGCTGATGTTGTTCCACGCCGCCACCTCGAACAACACGTTCTGCGTGTCGTCTTCAACTTCGCTGGTCGCGCCACCCATCACGCCTGCCAGAGAGGTTGCGCCCACTTCATCGCATACCAAAATATCGCTGGGCAACAACTCGCGCTCTTTGCCGTCCAGCGT
The DNA here is from genome assembly GCA_043748055.1 of Roseobacter sp. Classification (GTDB taxonomy): domain Bacteria; phylum Chloroflexota; class Anaerolineae; order J036; family Brachytrichaceae; genus JANMVQ01. Next base: position 2,390 of record JAYTNY010000387.1, on the reverse strand, counting down.
GGTCAGCTTCTCCCCAGGCTCCGCCGTGCGCGTGTAAATCAACTTCGGACTTCTGTCTCCGCGTCCGCCCTGTGGCAACCGAGTCTCCTGTCTCCTAATTCTGTCGTAGTCAAACGTGTGCGTCGGATGTCCCAACTCCAGCATCACATAGTTCGAGACATCCACCACGTTGTTGATGGCGCGCACACCCGCCAACTTCATCCGCCGTTGCATCCACATGGGCGAAGGTTTTTGTGTAATGTTTTTGATGATGCCCGCCGTAAAGCGTGGATTCAATCTCGAATCTCTAATCTCTAATCTCACCAAGTTCGCCGTACTCTCTGCGTCATCCTCCACAAAGTTCGTCGGTGGGTAGCGCAAGGGTTGGCGGGTGATGGCCGCCACCTCGCGGGCCACGCCCAGCACGCCCGCGCAGCGAATGGTGTTGGGCAAAATGGCGATTTCGAGGACAGCATCGCCCCAGTAATCTGCCAACGGCATGCCCACTGGCGCATCCTCCGGCAAAAGAATAATGCCGTCATGTTCATCACTGATACCCAGCTCTTTCTCGCTGCACACCATGCTGTCGTTTTTGATGCCGCGTAACGTGGCCTCTTTCAGCACGGTGATGACTTTGCCCTCTTTGTGGCCGTCGTATAGCCGTGACCCCTTCAAGGCCAACACCACTTTCTGGTCTTTATCACCGGGTTTGAGGTTGGGTGCGCCGGTCACGACTTTAATCGTTCGACCTTCGCCATAAGCCAAATCAACCAACAACAGCTTGTCGGCATTGGGATGGCGCTCTACACTCTGCACCTGCGCCACAAAAATTTTGTCGCGCTCCCAGGGCAGTTCGCCACCGGGCAACCCAATAAATTCAATCTTCTCCACTTCTAAACCAGCTAATGTTAACTTTTCAGCCAGTTCATTAATCGGTAAACTTACTTCAACGTATTCTTTTAACCACGAAATCGGAACGCGCATAGTTTTTTGATTTTAACCTCAGGAAATAGCATGGCAAAAAACACTTACACCATTGGCATAGATTTAGGCGGCACCAAGATTCTGGCGGGAATCGTAGACGACAAAGGCAAGATTGTGGGCCGAGCCAAGAAAACCACCCACGCCGACAAAGGCCCGGATGAAGTGATTGGCCGCATCATCAAATCTATGGAGGAGGCGTTGGCCGCCTCCGGGGTTGCCAAAAAAGATATCAGCGGCATCGGCATCGGCGCGCCGGGCATCATCGACACCAAAAACGCCGTGGTCAAGCGCGCCACCAATTTTAAGGGCTTCGACAATATCGAGATTGGCAAGCTGTTGCGCGCGTGGCACGATGTGCCGGTGGTGCTGAACAACGATGTGCGCGTGGCTGCCATCGGCGAGCATCGCATGGGTGCAGGCAAGGGCGTCAATCACTTAATTGCCGTGTTTGTGGGCACCGGCGTGGGCGGCGGCATTATTCTGAACGGCAAATTGTGGGAGGGCTTTCGTGGCAGCGCGGGCGAGGTAGGCCACCTGATTACGATGGCCGACGGCCCGTTTCAGGGCGATAACAGCATTCGTGGCGGCATCGAATCCCTCGCCAGCCGCACCGCCATCGAGCGCGACCTGCGCTGGGGCATGTATCACGGGCGCAACAGCGTGCTGCCCGATCTGATGGCCGAGAAGGGCGGGGCGCTCACCAGCAGCGTCCTGGCCAAAGCCGTCGCCAAGAACGACCCGCTGACGATCCAGGTGCTGACCCGCGCCGCGTACTACCTCGGCCTGCACGCCGCCAGCCTGCTCAACGTCCTCGATGTCGAGATGCTGGTGTATGGCGGCGGCGTTATTGAAGGCCTGGGCAAGTGGATCATTCCGCAGATCACCGAGATTGCGATGCAGCACTGCATTAACCAGGCAGGCCGCGACAAGCTCAAGATTGTGGAAGCCATGCTGGGTGAGGAGGCAGGTGTGATAGGCTCGGCGCTTATGGTGCGAGACGCGATGTAACTGCTGCTATCCTGCAAAAAGAAACCAGGTTTTTTGTAAAAACCTGGTTTCTTTTTGCGCGTATCTCGTTGTCCTACTGGCTTGCCTCGGCCTTCAGTTGCCCGCACCCCGCCGCAATGTCTATGCCGCGCCGCACGCGCATGGTGTTGGGCACACCGGCTTGATCCAATATGTAGCGGAACTTCTCGCGCCGCTCTTGAATAGAAGCGTGGCCGCGATAACCTTGCGTCGGGTTCAGCGGGATCATGTTCACATGCACCAGGTGGCGCTCGTCCATCGGGAAGGTCTTGTCCACCACGTCCACCAACGCGTTGGCTTGCTCCACTGTGTCGTTCACGCCGTCAATCAGCGCCCACTCATAGCTCACCCGCCGGTTGGTTTTTTTGATGTAGTCGTGTGTGGCCTTGATCACATCTCTG
>JAYTNY010000386.1:0-23005 GCA_043748055.1 Roseobacter sp. | reverse complement strand
AAAGACGCAAGACGCCACTAAGGAGACTTCCATGAATCAAAAAACCATACCTTCAACCATCGCAACAACTATCGCCGCTGTGCTGATGAGCGCATGCAGCGGCCTCGGTGCAGACAACAGCGCCACCGCCACTGCTGCACGCGGCACCATAGACCAAACCATCGAGGCCACCGGCACCATCGCCGCCAGCAGCGAGGCCAAGCTCAGCTTTCAGCAGGGCGGCATTATTCGTTCGGTCAGCGTCAACATTGGCGATGCGGTGAAGAAGGGCGATGTGTTGGCCGAGTTGGACACAACCGATCTCGAACTCAGCATGGGCCAGGCCGAGGCGCAACTGGCTCAATCGCAAAACAATGTGCGCAACGCCCAGCAAGCCATCATCGTGGCGCAGGCCAACTACAGCCGCACGGTGCAAGGCACCCGCGCGGGCGATTTGAAAGCGGCAGAGGCCGCGCTGACCAGCGCCAAAGCCAACTACGCCAAAGTGACCAAAGGCCAGGGCAGCGATGCCGCCGCCGCCAAAGCAGCGGTGGACGCCACCCAAGCCAACCTAGACAAGCTGCGGGCCGGGCCGACGGATGAAGATTTGGCCTCGGTCAAAGCGCAACTGCAAAACGCAGAGGCCGCGCTCAAGCTGGCCCAATCCGCCTACGACCGCGCTTATGGGCAGAACCCAGCAGCCATTGGCGCACACCCCGCCGCGCTGGAGCTGGAACGCGCAACCAACAACTACACCTTAGCCAAATCAAATTTTGACAAAGTGGCCAAAGGCTATGACGACGCAGCCATCCGCGCCGCCGAGCAGCAGTTGGCCTCGGCCAAAGCCAACCTGGCGCGCTACTACGGCGCCACCGAGGCCGCCAACCGCACGGCGGCCCAGCAACAAATCGAGAGCGCCGAGGCCAGTTTGGATCGCCTCAAAGAACCCGCCCGCGATTACGACATTGCCCAAGTAAGCGCGCAGGTTGAGCAGGCCCGCATTGCGCTGGACAACGCCAAGACCACCGTGAAACTAAACGAGATTTCGCTGGCGCAGGCCCAACGCCGCTTGGCCCAGGCTGTGTTGCGCGCCCCGTTTGATGGCGTGGTCGGCAGTGTGACTGTGCGCGAAGGCGAAAGCGTCTCGGTGGCGGGTGCGCCCACCAGCGCCTTTGTCATCGCCGATACCGGTGGCTATCACATGGATGTGACGGTGGACGAATTGGACGTGAGCAATTTGCGGACGGGGCAAACCGCCAACATCTCGGTGGATGCGTTGCCCGGCACAACGGTGAGGGGCAAAGTAGAGCGCATCTCTTCGACCGGCACCAAGATTAATGGCGTGGTGAACTACAACGTGCGCGTGGCTTTAGATGGCGCCAACGATGCGCTGAAGAACGGCATGAGCGCCACAGCGCACATCGTATTGGAGCGTAAAGACAACGCGCTGCTGGTGCCCGCCAACGCGGTGCGCCAAGACAGCGCCACCGGCAAGGCTTTTGTAACGGTTCGTAACAACAACCAGGCCCAAGAGATTGAGGTTAAGGTTGGGTTGCGCAATGCCGCAAGCATCGAGATTGTGAATGGGGTAGCCGAGGGCGCGATAATCGTGTTGAGGTAATACCCCACCAGTCAAGAAAGCACCCTATAAGAGCAACTGCTACGTGACGAAACTAAAACTCTAACGCGGAGCATCCTGAGCGTAGGCGGCCTTGTAAACCATGACGAAGTTGTAACCGAACTGGCCGCTGTAGTCGAAGGATGTGCTCTATGTCAAGCTTGGCGTGCGAAGTTCTACCACGAGCGATCCTTCGACTGCGCGGCGCAGCTTGTGTCCAAGTTTGTCATAGGTGCCAAGCGCCGCTCCGCTCAGGATGCTCTATTGCGGAGTTTGGATGCTGCGTAACATCAGTTATTAAGTTCTTGAGTAGAAATGATGACCACCGAAATAACGCCCGCACGAGCGTTGCAACCCAACTTAATCGGAGTTTTGCAAATGCTGGCCATCATCCGGGTGGTGTTTGGCGCCATCTTTTTTGTGGCAGTGTTTGTTGCCATTGAGCGGGTGTTGCTGGGAACCCTCGTGCCGATGGTGACGGCGAGCTTGGTATTGGCATTTGTGATACTGAAGCCCTTGCGCATCAAGTTGGGGGCGTGGCACATGCACCTGTCCATCCTACTGGCAACGCTGGATGTGCTGCTGATTACCGGCATGTTTATGCAGTGGTTTGCGGTGAATTGGGTGCTGCCCATCGTTGGGCCACCCGCGCCACCAGAATTTCTCAGTTGGCTGAAATCGCTGCCTCACATCTTCGAACAGACTGCCCCGCCCGTCTCGCCGCTGCTGGTGATGGTGAGCGCGTTTGTGTTGCTCATCGTCATCTGCTGGCAATATGATCTGCGCTATGCGATTGGGTATATCGCAGCGACGACGACTATCGAAGTGACCAGCATTCCGCTACTGTCCTACACCTTCACACAAGTCGCTTTCAATCTGGCGATTGTTTTCGTACGGGTGATGGTGTTCTCCATCGTGGCGGTGGTGATTACCTACTTGGTGAGAATACAAAACAGGCAACACAACGCATTGCTGGCGGCCAACGCCAAGCTGGTGCGGCATGTGGCGACGGTGGAAGAGCTGACGATTAGCCACGAGCGCAACCGCCTGGCCCGCGAGCTGCACGACACGCTGGCCCACACCCTCAGCGCGGCCAGCGTGCAACTAGAGGCCGCCCATTCTTTGTGGGATAGCAACCGCGACCGAGCGCATGTGGCCGTGAACCAGGCCATGAGCATTACCCGCAGCGGGCTGACAGAGACCCGACGCGCGTTGATCGCATTGCGCGCATCGCCGCTGGATGACCTAGGATTTGTGTTGGCCCTGCGCGAGCTGGGCGAGTTGGCCCAGCAACGCAGCGGGGCGCAGGTGTTCGTCAACATCCCGCTGCAATTGCAACCGTTGCCTGCCGAGATAGAGCAGGCGCTCTACCGCAGCGCGCAAGAGGCTTTTGAGAACATTGTGCGGCATGCCAAAGCAGGCCATGTTGATCTGGCGCTACGGCAACAGCAGGCGCAGGTGACGATGACGATTCAAGACGATGGGGTTGGCTTTGACCTGGCAACCGTGAAACAAGGCACCGAGCATTTTGGGTTGAGCGGCATGATTGAGCGCATCGAATCGTTGGGGGGGCATGTGAGTGTGTCCAGCCAAAAGGGACTGGGAACGTGCATCAGCATCGAGATTGAGCGCAGATGAACAGACAGGCTGACAGGATTCAACAGGATTGATCGAGCTAATCCTGTTGAATCCTGTCAGCCTGTCCACCAGATAAAAATGACCATTCGTGTATTGCTGTGTGATGACCAAGAGTTGGTGACCGATGGCATCCAACTCATCTTGGAGACGGATTCGGCCATAAAAGTGGTGGGGGTGGCGCGTGATGGCGTGCAGGCTCTGGAGATGGTGCCCCACGTGAAGCCAGATATTGTGTTGATGGATTTGAAAATGCCAGGCATGAATGGCATTCACACCACGCAGGCTATTCGGCGCGATTACCCGCACATCCCCGTGCTGGTGCTCACCACGTTCGACGCCGACGATTGGGTGATGGACGCCATTCGCAGCGGCGCGGCAGGCTACCTGCTAAAAGACACCCCGCGCGAACGGTTGATTGCCGCCGTGAAAGACACGGCAGCAGGCAAAACGCACGTAGACCCCAGCGTGGCGGGTAAGCTGCTCACCCACATCGTCAACAGCCCAATGCAGCTCACTGCTTCAACACTCACCGACCAACTGAACGAACGCGAAGTGGAGATTCTCAAGCTCATGACGCACGGGCTGCACTACGACGACATCGCGCGGCGTGTGTTTCTCTCCGAGGGCACGGTGCGCAATTACGCCAGCGCCATCTTTACCAAGCTCGGTGTATCAGACCGCATGCAAGCCATCGTGTTAGCGATTCGCTTTGGCTTGGTAAGCGCCGGGGATATTTGAGGGGTCGCTCAAGCGTCTGGCTCGCTCGGCCCCACCTCCACCAAACCTGCGCCACGCCTGCGGCCCCAGCCTATGCTGCGCGCATCGGGCGCAGGTTGATAGCGCGACAACTCTTCCAACTTGGCCTCATCAAATTCGATACCCAGCCCAGGCCGATCATTCAACACAATCCAGCCATCTTCGACGCGATGGTTGTCATGAAGCATGGCCGCATCTTGTCCGGCATCCACCACTTCCATCATCATGTGGTTGGGCAGCGCAGCGGCCACGTGGGCCATGAAGTTAGCAGCGCAGTTCATCATCGCCACCGGCAAGTCAAAGCCGTAGGCCATGTCCGCCACCATGAGTGCGCCAGTGATGCCAGAACAGCCCTGGTTGAACTGCACAATGTCCACCGCCTCGTTCGCAATCAGCGGCATAAACTCGCTGATGTCGTCCAGGTTTTCCCCGGTCGCCACTGCCGCGTTCACGCTTTGCGAGACCTTGCGCAGCCCACGAAAATCCCACCGGCGGGCCGGTTCCTCAGCCCACACCAACTCAAAACTTTTCTCGAATTCTTTGATGTGGCGAATGGCCTGCTTGGGTGACCAATACTCGTTCGAGTCAATCATGAGCACGGGCGGTTTGCCGCTGGTCGCTAACGCATCACGCACAATGTGCAGCCTGCGCAAATCAGATTCCATATCCAACCCAACTTTGAGCTTGCCCGCGCACATGCCCTGCCCCGCCATACGCGTGTAGAACTGGCGCAACGCGTCGTCGCTCAAGTTCAAATCAATGCCGCTGGCATAGGCCCGCACTTTGTTCGTGCTGGCCCCCAGCGTTTTCCAAAGCGGTTCGTTGTTGGCTTTGGCTTTCAGGTCCCACAGTGCCACATCAATCGCACCAATCGCATCGTTGGTGAGGCCACGATTGTTGGCCTTGAACACCGCATCCACCATCTTCTGCCACAGCCCGCGTACGCCGCGTGGGTCTTGGCCCACGAGCAAGCTGTTGACGAGATCGTGAATGTGCGACCGCGCGGCCAGGCCGCTGGGGCCAATGCCCGTCACGCCCTCATCGGTCTCGATGAAGACGGCAAGGCTGCGCGAAACGGCACCGCCCTCGGGCAAATTGGCATCGCCAATCGGGCGGGTGAACTCGAAGGTATAAGGCTGGGTGCGAACACGGGTAATCTTCATATCGTGTAGTCCATTTTTGCGCTCAAGTTAAGTGCGTCTGAATTTCTTTTTGCATCGCCAGCGGGGTGTTGGTGGTGATGTAGTCCACGCCCGACTTTAGCAACAGCGGCAAATTTGCCAGCGCGTCTGCGTTGGTCACATCCATCGTCCACGCATCCAGTTTAATGTTGTGCGCGTGTAGTTCATCGGCCCAGTTAAAGCCATCGCGCAGGCTCTGCGCCAAAAAGTGGTGGCTGATGTAGAGCGTGCGCGCGCCCGGCACCAGCCCAATCAAAAAACCACAGCGGTTTTTAAGATACCCAGCGGTGGGCCATATCTTTTGGGTGGCAAGGGGGTGGTCATCCCAATAACCATACGCGCCCTTGTGGTGCGGATAGCCTTCACCCGCAAACTCCTCGCTGCCAGGCCGCCAGCCCAAATAAAAATGAATGTCGAAGCCGAGGTTCAGCCAGGGAGCCAACTCGCGCAGCTTGCGCAGTTGCCAATCCGCCACGCTGCTCACGCTCACCCGGTCTTGCAACGGCTCAATCAGTTTCGCCAAGCGTTGCAGCGGCTCGTCGTTTGCAAACGGAATCGCGTTCTTAAAATCGAGCTGCAACTGCGTGCTGCCACCGTGATATTGAAATAACGCCACCACATTGCTAAGCAATGGCACGCGATACAACGTGGGCTGGCCGCGATGCCGAATGTGCAACTCTCGTGCGTCGCGGGCCGTGCATTCGCCCACTGCGCCGTTGCTCATCGTCTCGGTTTGCAGGCTGGGTTCGTGAACCAGCAGGTAATCCTCATCGGCCAACGCGGTCACATCCACTTCGATGACGGCGGCGTTGGCGTTGAGACAAGCGCGAATGGCCTCCAGCGAGTTGGGCGGAAAGTTGGACGAAGCGGTCGTGCCGTCCAGCGCGGCCATGTGATGAATGAGGGTGGGCATTTGGACTTGTTAAAGTGCAAGCAGCTTACACAAAAATCTCATCAACCGCACGGCCTTCCCACTGCGCGTGCGCCGGAATCTCTAGCAGCTTCGCCAACGTGGGCGCAGTGTCTAACAAGCTGACCGGGGACAGAATGGCGTGGCCTTGCTTGATGGCTGGCCCCGCCGCCAGCCACGGAATCGTCATATCTTCGGGCATGTCGGTGCCGTGGCTGCGCTCGTGCCCGCCGTGGTCGGCTTGCAGCACCACATTGCTTTGCGCGGGCAGTGCACCCAGCACCACGCCTAGCGCCGCATCCACCCGCTCAATCTGGCGCAAGTAGCCATCGCTCATCCAGCCATAGGCGTGGCCGCTGGTGTCCACCGTGCCCAAGTACACAAACGCAAAATCGGGTTGGTGTTTGGGGATGAGGCGCGCAGCTTCCTCGGCCATCAAGGCATCGCCATCTGGCTCGTAGCTGCGGTTGGCAAAAAACGAGAAGTCCAACGTTTCGGGGCGGTTCAAATCGCGCAATGGCTCCCAGTTGTGAATCATCGCGCACTTCAGGCCGTGCTGGTGCGCAAGGTCAAACATCCCCGGCAGTGGCCGCGCCATGGGCTGCCACACGTTTTGAGTGATGCCATGCCGCGAGGGCGGCACGCTGTGAAAAATGCTGGTATGGCACGGCAGCGTAATCGAGGGCATAACACTGCTGGCGCTCAGCGTGTAGGCCGAGCGCGCCAGCAGCACCTTCAGGTTTGGGCAGTTCGTCGGGCCAATCGCATCTGGGCGCAGGCCATCAATCATGATGAAGAAAGTGGGGTGTCGCATGGTTGTCAATTATCCAGCGCTTAACTCAAGCTGGGTAGCCGCATGCTTCAGCTTGCGTTTCATATATGAAAAGCAATGGCAAGAGCCTTGCTCTCGGCGTTCGCTCGTCCTATATCAAGCGCAGGCTGAAGTCTGCGGCTACCCCGTGTGTTACTTCTACCTCGTCACCCACGGCAAAAATGCGCGGGTTTGCAGGTTGGGATTGGGCGGCGCGGTGCCGCCGCCGAACCAGGCGGGTTCCTCACCTGCCACAGCCAAGTTGCGCACACCTGCGCCATCGGCTCGCACAATGTGCAATTGCCAGTTCACCCCAGCAGTCGGGTCCACATCGCGCTTAAACACAAGCCAATTGCCATCGGACGACCAGTTGGGTTCGCTGGCGGGTTGGTTGGCCGGGCCGCGCGTCAGTTGGGTCAGGCCGGTCAGCGTGCCATCGGCCTGCAACTGCGCTTTCCAAAGTTCGTGCTGCCCGGTGTACTCGGCGGTGAAGGCAAGCCAGCCGCCCGTGGGCGAGAAGTCTGGCTCGCGGTAATACGCGCCCACGCATTTGCTTTTGCCGGTGGCAATCTTCACAATGCACAAATCGCCCGGCGTAACCGTGCTAATGGCAATGGCGTTACAGAAGCCCCGGTAGTTGTAGGCCAGCCACTCGGCATCCGGCGTCAGCGCCGGGTTCTCGGTTTGCTCATTCGAGCCGGTGTAAACCTCTTGGTTACGGTCAAAATAATGCGGCTCGAACAAAAAGCACAGGCCGCCCACGCTGGGCGGCGCAATGCCGGTGCGTTGCAACACCATGGCAATCCGCGTCTCGTTGTTGTCGGCTATGTCATACCAAGAGGTGCCGTCATCTTTCTGAAAGATGTTGTTGGGGGTGCCACCCGCAACAGGCTTGGCATAGATTATTTTTTGGGCGTAATAAAACACGCGCGCCCCATCTTTGGAAAACCGGGGCCGCGCGCCTTGCGCAAAAGTGCGCAGGTTGCCGTTGGGGAAATCTCGCAGTTGCACGTTGTCGCCAGAGGTAAACGCCAGCGTGCCTTTGGCCGACAAGGGCGCGTTGGTAATGGGTGTGGCGCTGGCCTCTGCCGAGGCGGGGCCAATGTTGTTGGTATTGTCTACAGCGACAACGCGGTAGTAGTACGTTTGCCCATCCAGTTCCACATCCCTGTAGCTGGTGCCGCGCACCAACAGCGATGTGATTTCGGTATACGGCCCGCCGCTGCTGTTGCTGCGCACGATGCGGTAGCCCAAAATGCCGTTGGTGTCGGTGGATGGGGCCCATGTCAGCAGAATGGATCGATCATCGGACGTGGCTTGCAGGTTCGCAGGAGCCGTGGGCGGAATGCCATCTACCGAAAGCGTTTGAGACCACACCTGCGAGCCGCTGTTGCGATCATCCTCCCACACCAAGTAGGCACGCGTTTGCTCGGCCAAGCCGCCTACAGCCACGGCCACACCGAATTGGTCGGACACGGTGGGGAACTGGCCCTGGTTGTCCTCAACCAGCACCTTTGCAAAACTTATGCCCTGGTCCAACGACGTGGCAAGAAAGAGATCGCTGGAGCTAAAGTCTCTGTAAACCCACGGCACCGAAAGTTGGCCGTTGTCATCCACGGCCAAATCCCAGGTGCGCACTTCGTCCTCGGTCAGCTTGGTAACGTTACGCACATCGCCCCAGGTTGCGCCCTTGTCTGCCGAGCGACGCAGCAACACATTTTTGCGCGCGTCGGCGGTGCCGCGATAGGTGGCGTATAAGCCGCCATCGGGGGCCAGCGCAATCCGGGGCCGCTCCATGTCCGAGGCGCTGATGGCAACGTTGGCCCCAAACGTCGCGCCGCCATCGCTGGAACACGCGCCATAAATAGAGAAACGGCTGCGCGTGTCTTCCCAGGCCGCGCACACCACGCCGTTGCGGGCGGTTAGCGTGCCACGCGGGTTTTGCAAAAAGTCATTGCTGCCGCGCCCAGGCACGGGCACATCGTTTACCAATGTTGTCGTCAGCTTTTGCCCGTCGGCGCTAAAGGTGATAACGCTGAACTCGTAACCTTGGCTGCTGCCGCGCACCCAAAACTCGTGAAACAGCACATACAGTTTGCCGGTGCTTTCATCCACCGCAATTTCCGGATAGCGCACATCTTCTGCGCCATCGTCGCCATCAAACAAAATGCTAAGCTGAAAAGTGTTGCCACCATCAGTGGACTTGGCGAGGCGAATATCGTTAACGGTGGTGCTGTTGTTGCGATAGAACTGCCACCACACAATCCAGATGGCCCCGTTGGGCTGCACAGCGATGACGGGATCATCGGCCCAGGCATCGTAGGCCAAGTTGCTGATGCGTTTGTTGGTGCTCCAGGTTGCGCCGCCATCGGTGGATTGGGCAAAGTAGATGGCACCATTCACCGCGCCATCGTCGCGCTTGTCTTGCCAGGCGGTGTACACAGTGTTGCCGCGCACAAACACATCAGGCACATCCACGCTGCTGCTATTCAGGCCTGCATCGGTCACTTGCACATTGGGGCCGATGGGTAAGCCGCCCGCCTGGGCACCCGGCGCAGGCATCGCCAACAAAGCAGTTGCCAGCAGAGCAAGCGCTGTGACAGCGCGTATGCGCAGCCATCGCCCTCTTCGAGCCACATCAGACATAGATTCCCTCCTCTGGGATGGGCCAAGCCATATGAGTGAGCATGGCGTGACCCACAGCACAACGCAGTGGTTTTTGCGTTGCGTATACGAGGGCAAAATCATACCTGCGGGTATGAGACGTGGCCTAAATATTTATTACGCGTGTGTGGGCCCAGCGCACACCGCGTTGGCGCATATCGCGCAGCCGCAAGCCCCATAAATTAACGAACCAACCAGCCAAACAGCGCGCGCGCTGCCGCAGGCCAAAACACAAACACCCAATAGCCAGCCAGGGATACAACAATGTTCATCAACACATAAATGTGCCCGTGAAAGAATGCGGTGACGACGGCATGCGCGATATAGCAGGCCAAAAAGCCGAGGATAAACAGGGCGATAGCGATGCCGATTGTGGCCCCCGCCGCAAACTCATGCGCCCTCAGCGCCATACACGCCGACCAGCCCAGCAGCAGCGACCCGCTGAGAAACTCGTTTAGTACAACGTAGCGAATGGCGTGGCCGTAAAAATTGAGGCGAAAGAATCGCTCGATAAGCTGCGAGAACGCAAACACGCCAAGTACCCCGGCCCACAACCCAACAAAACCGAGCGCCAGGTGCCCGATCATTTTGGGTACGCCCAGCAACCCGTAAACCGGTGCAGCCAGCAGCACAAAGGCCACGTTGATGCCCAGCACAATGATGATGAGCGTTCCCACCTCACGCCAATCTGTCTTACCCATGCAGGCCAATCGTACCGCGAAACGGAAGTTGTCTCAGCAATCTGGGCAACAATTTGTTAAATTTTGGGCCCTAAACTGATTGACATCGCCATACCCGATTCCTATAATGCCGCGCGAATAAGGGTTGAAGGGGGTTGAAGGAGCTGAAAAGGGCTAAAAACGCTTCTTTAACCTTGGGGAACTTGTTAGATAAAGAGGATATCGCCATGAGCACTGCCGAAATGACACTTGACGCAACAGAATTTGATTTGGTGCAAGACGACGAGTTGCTCGTTGTTGAATCCGACGCTGGCGACTCCGACGCTGGCGACTCCGACGCTGGCGAGATGTTTGACCTCGCCCCAAACGACGATGACGAGGAAGACATCGTTGCCGACGACGAGGACGAACTTGAGGAAGACGAGCTTGAAGTAGAGGAAGAAGAGGAAGAAGACGAGGACGAAGAAGTCTCGCTAGAGGCGCTGGCGGAGGACGAAGAAGAGGAAAGCGAGACCGAGGAAGAAGAGAAAGACGACCTTGAAGCGGATGAAGATGAGGATGATGAGGATTTGTGGGATGACGACGATGATGACGATGATGATGACGACGACGATAATGACGATTAATCCTCGTGCTTAGAGCCTATCTAAATAGGGAGACATCCCTCGTACGGATGTCTCCCTGACAAAGAAGTGCCAAACATAATAAAAAGGCTGATCTCAGATCAGCCTTTTTGCGTTTCAGAACGCAGCAGCAAGCTAAAATCGTTGCGCACAACATAAAACACAGGCAGAGAAAACATGAGCATTATTTCCATCCACAATCTTTCCCAGCACGTTGGCGAAACGGTAACGTTGCAAGGCTGGCTGTATAACAAAACCGGCAAAGGCAAGCTGGCCTTTTTGCAAATGCGCGATGGCACCGGCATTTGCCAGTGCGTGGTGTTTAAGGGCAACGTGGGCGATGAGCTATTTGCCATTGCCGACAAATTGCCGCAAGAGAGCAGCTTGACGGTGACCGGCTTGGTAAAAGCCGACCCACGTGCGCCGGGTGTGCCAGGTGGGTTTGAGCTGGACGTGCAAAGCCTGCACCTGGTGCAGAAGGCCGAGGATTACCCCATCACCCCCAAAGAGCATGGCGTAGAGTTTTTGATGGACAACCGCCATCTGTGGATTCGCTCGCAGCGGCAGTGGGCCTTGTTGCGCATCCGCGCCACAATCATGCGCGCCATTCGTGGCTGGCTGGATGGAAACGGCTTTCTCGAAATGTCTACGCCGATTTTGACGCCATCCGCCGCCGAGGGCACCAGCAATTTGTTTGAGGTGGGCTACTTTGACGACAAGGCCTATCTGGCGCAAACCGGCCAGCTTTACAACGAAGCCAATATTTTTGCGTTTGGCCGCGTGTATTGCTTTGGCCCCACCTTCCGGGCCGAGAAGAGCAAGACCCGCCGCCACCTCACCGAGTTTTGGATGGTGGAGCCGGAAGTGGCTTTCTGCGATTTGGAGCAGTTGTTGCAGATCGAAGAGCAATTCGTGAGCCACATTGTGCAAACCGTGCTGCGCGAAAACCCCAACGAGCTAAAGGTGTTAGAGCGCGATTTGAGCAAGCTGACGCACGTTGCGCCGCCCTTCCCGCGCATTAGCTACGATGACGCCGTGACCAAGCTGCACGAGATGCAAGCCAAGTTACGCGCAGGCGAACCGGTGCTGCGCCACGACGGCCAACCCTTGCAAGGCATCGACGACCCCAGCCTGCTGGACATTACCTGGGGCATGGATTTTGGTAGCCCGCACGAGACCGCGCTGACCCAGCTTTACGCCAAACCGGTGTTTGTCACCGGCTTCCCCTCGGCCGTAAAAGCGTTTTACATGGAGCCATACCCCGACCGCCCCGAGGTGTGCAAGAGCGCCGACCTGCTCGCGCCCGAAGGCTATGGCGAGATCATCGGTGGCAGCGAGCGCATCAGCGACCCGGCGTTGCTGCTTCAGCGCATTCATCAGCAAGAGCTGCCCGAAGAGGCCTACAAGTGGTACATCGAGCTGCGCAAGTTTGGCAGCGTGCCCCACAGCGGCTTTGGCCTGGGCGTGGAGCGCACCGTTACATGGATTTGTGGCACGGAGCACATTCGGGAAGCCAGCCCGTTTCCGAGGTTGATTAACCGGATGTATCCGTAGCACAAAAAGCAAACAAAGCCCTCACAAAGCTTGAACCTTGTGAGGGCTTGTCCCCCGCAAATCTAAAGACGCAACAGGCTTAGACCCTACGACCCATCCTTCTTCGCCCGTTCGATGACGAGATCAGCCACTTGTAAGCCCAACTTCTGCCCGGCGGTCACATCGCTGCGGTAGTGAATGCCCGCCCAGATGCGCGATTGCCCAGCTTCATCGGCCTTGCCCATAATGAACTTGGCTTCGTTTGGGAAGAGATAGCCTAACACTTGCGCGGCGGCTGTAGATAAGCAGCCATGCGCCGCCGGGTAGCTAGGGTGTGGCGGCGGCGGGAACAGCGTCGTCACCGTCTTATCCAGTTGCGAGGGGCGGATGGCCCAATACGCATACTTGGCATCCCAACAGCCGATCAACGCATCGTAACGCGCCACGGCCAGCAAGGCATACGCCCGCGCCGCACGCGGCGGGTTCTGGTCAAGGTGATACTCGAACAGGCGTTGGTGCGCGTTCTGAATCCACATCACGTGAATGCCATCCCCCGTTTGCCAGAACAAAGACTTGGCATTGCTGGCAAACGTGCGCGTAAAGGCCTTGATCTCGGCCAGGTCCGCCAGCTTCTCCGGCGAGTCGAACGTGGGCGGCGCGGCTGGCCGGAACTGATCGCCCGACTTCAACACCCACGGCTTCCATGTGCCGGCCAATGGCTCCAGCGGGTTTTCGCCAACCCAAGCGCCAGGGCCGGTGGGGACGCTGCTCGTCCACTTGGCATCCGAGCCATCGGCTTTGGCTCGCTCGATGGCTTTGGCCGCCACCGCTTTGCCCAACGCCAAACCCGCTGCCACATCGCTGGGGTATTGCACACCCGCCAGCACCCGGCTTTGCCCGGCTTGTTGGGCCATGTCCTCAAACAGTTTGGCATCGTCGGGGTAGATGTAGCTGAGCACAGCCGAGGCTGCCCCGGCGGCCACCGCGTGTTCGGAGGGATACGACGGGCTGTTGGGCACGGCCACTGCCACCGCAATCTTGGCATCGGCTTGGCTGGGGCGCGGGCGGTTGTAGGCGTATTTGGCATCCCAGGCCGCCACCATCGCGTCGGCAATCGCGGTGTTCATGAGTGCCAACATGCGCAAGGAGCGCGGCGGCGAGCTAAGCGCCGGGAATTTGCCCATCGAAGCCAGGGCCATATCTTGCCAGCGGTAAGACGGCGAACCGGCATCCCAATACGCAATCTGGGCCAGCGTCTTGGCATCGAGTTGCTTGGGCAGCTTTTGCATCTCCTTCAGTTCTTGCTCGGTGGCGGCTTTGTCCGGTGGCGCAGGCGGGCGCAACTCGCCGCCATTTTTGAGCAGCCAGGTTTGCCACTTGCCCGCCTTGGGTTCAATCTGTGGGTTGCCCTGCGCCATCACTATCGGCGCAAGCGCCAGACTCATCAACGCAAGGGCTGCGCCGCCCATCGTCAACTTCTTCAACTTGCTTGCTTTCATGGTCGTCCTCCTGAATACATGTGGATTGGATAAGCGTGGGCAAAGCCAGCGAGACAACACGCGCCGAGCCATCCGTCTCGGCCAATGGACATTCATCTGGAGCTTCATCCGACACCCAGATAAGCGTCCACGATTCAACGGTGGTGATGGTTACACTTCGCCTAATGACTGGTCGCATGGCTTGCCACCTGCCGTGTTTGTAGGCGCAAACAGCGGCGCGAAGTTGACATTTCTTTCCAGGTTGTGTGTAGGATTGATTTACGAGACTTTTTGATGACCTCAGGTTTTCACCACAAAGACCACAAAGAAGGCACAAAGGACACGAAGAAAACCTTTGTGATCTTTGTGTATTCTTCGTGGTCTTTGTGGTTCAAATGAGAAAACTTCAGTAATCAACAACCGAGGTTGATGCCACCGATGCAAACTGTGACTCTCAAATCATTCACCACCTTTGGCGACTTGCTCAAATACCTGCGGCAACGCGAGCGGCTGACGCAGCGCGAGCTGGGCCTGGCCGTGGGCTATGGCGAAGCACAGATAAACCGGCTGGAGCGCAACACCCGGTTGCCGGATGTCAGCCTGGTGGCCGCCCAGTTCATCGCCGCCCTACGCCTGCAACGAGACCCGTTGGCGGCGGCACGCCTCGTCGAACTAGCCGCCCACGCACGCGGCGAGGCCGTGCCTGCCTCGCTCAGCTTCACCCGCACCACCCAACACAAACTCGTCGAAGACTTCGGCTTGTCCCCCGTCACCCGCCGCACCAACCTCTCGGCCCAAACCACCTCGTTCATTGGGCGCGAGGATGAAGTTGCTGAACTCATCGAGCAAGTGCAGCAAACACGTTTGGTCACACTCACCGGCGCAGGGGGCTGTGGCAAAACGCGTCTCTCGCTGCAAGTCGCAGCCGGTGTGCAAAAGGCGTTTGGGGATGGGGCTTGGTGGGTGGAACTGGCCCCAATCACCGATGGCACGCTGGTGCCGCGTGCCGCTGCCAAAATTTTTGGTCTGGTTGACCAGGCAGACACAGCGCCGCTGGAGGTGCTGACCAACACCCTGCGGTCGAAGCGCGCCCTGCTGATTCTCGACAACTGCGAACACCTGATTGAAGCCTGCGCCCAGTTTGCGGCGCATTTGTTGCAACACTGCCCGCACCTGCACTTGTTAGCCACCAGCCGCGAGTCGTTGCGCATCGCGGGTGAGGTGAACTGGCGCGTGCCCTCGCTGCCCCAGGCCGAATCGGTGCGCCTGTTTATCGAACGCGCCCGCGCCCTGCGTCCTCACTTTGCGCCCACCGATCACGACCGCGCCATCATCACAAAAATCTGCCAACAGTTGGATGGCATCCCACTGGCGATTGAGTTGGCAGCGGCTCGGCTCAACCTGCTCTCGCCCCAGCAAATCGCCGAGCGGCTGGACGATGGCTTAAGCGGCCTGACTCTGCTCACATCGAATCACCGAGGAATCGTACCGCGCCACCAAACCCTGCGAGCCACCATCGCCTGGAGCGTGCAATTGCTGAGCGAGCCAGAACGCAACCTGTTGACGCGGCTTGCGGTGTTTGTAGGTGGGTTTACCGCCGAGGCGGTCGAGGCCATCGCCAATCAAACCGACCCGCTCGATGTACTGTCGAGCTTGGTGGATAAGTCGTTGGTGTTGGCTGATGTAGCCGAGGGCGTAATCCGTTACCGCATGTTGGAAACCATTCGCCAATACGCCGCCGAGTTGTTGGCCCAGGCCGATGGCGAACGCTCTGGCGTCCGCGCCGCGCGCAATCAGCATCTCACCTATTGCATCAGCTTGGCCGAGCAAGCCGAGCCGTGGCTACAAACCAAACATCGGCAACTCTGGCTGGACACGTTAGCACCCGATTTGGATAACATCCGCGCCGCGTTGCTGTGGTGCCGCGAAAGCAATAACACAAATGCGCAATTGCGCCTGGCCAGCGCCTTGTGCTGGTTCTGGAACTTTCGCGGCCACATGACCGAAGGGCGCGAATGGTTAGAAGGCGGGCTGGCGTTGACGGAAGCACAAGGCGACACGGCTTTGCGAGCCAAAGCGTTATTTGCTGCATGTACGTTGAGTTGGCGGCAGGGGAATTTCCCCCTGTGTTACACCCAAGCCAAAGCAAGCGTGCAAATGTGGCGCGTGCTGGGCAGTCAGCAGGCTTTGGCTCATGCGCTAACTTGGTTGAACCTGGCAGCAGCCAGCTATGGAAAATTTGCTGAAGCACAAACAGCAGGCGAAGAAAGCGTCGCTTGCCACCAAAAAACAAATGATGAATGGGGGCTGGCATTGGCGATGAATTTGTACGCCAGTGTTCTTAGCCGAACTGGAAATTTCAATCATGCCCAAGAAGTAGTCAAAGAGGCTGCACAATTTAGCCGTGCTACGGGCGATCCGTGGGTTCTCTCGGTAAATGTCAGCACCATGGGCACACAGCATTGGATGCAGGGTCAGCTTCAGGCTGCCATCGAGTTTTATGAACAGGCGACCCATTTGCGCAGACAATCCGGTGATTTATCTCTAGCCTCTGTATCCCTTTTCAGGGTTGGTGAGATCAGCGAGGGATTGGATGAGTATGAACGGGCAAGAGATTACTATCGGCAAGCTTTATTGCTGAACTGGGAGAATGGCAATGTGACCAGATCATTGTGGGTCATGCTCTCTTTGTCGCGGCTGGCCGGGCTGATGGGCGACATGCCACGAGCCGTGCAACTGCTGGCAGCGGCCCAAACATTCGACAAGAACGGCGCGGCACAAGCGATCCAAGAACTTCCGCTGGGACCTAACCCAGAACACGCCCGCGCCACGCTGGGCGAAACAGCTTACGCCAAAGCCTGGGCGCACGGCCTGGCCCTGTCATTGGATGAGGCAGTGACGCTGGCATTACAGGTTGGTAAATAACCGAGATCGCCCATCCCTACTCACCCAATAACCCGCGTGTAATCGCACGCAGTGCATCATCCACAACCGGCAAACGCTCCGCTTCAATCAACACCTTCGCCACCGCTGCACCTGCACGCCCGGCCATCTCCAAATCTTTGTGCTGCAAATAGTGCATTACAAACGCGCCGCAATACGCATTGCCTGCGCCCACTGCGCCCATTGTGGGTGTGGCGGGCAGCGCAGGCACGTACACGGCGCGTACCCCATCAAACAACACCGAGCCGTTTTGCCCCAGGCGCACAATGGCTATGCCTGCGCCCAAGCCCACCAGCCACCTGGCCGCATTGGTTGGGTTGGATGGCGCTCCCAGCGATTGCGCCTCGGCAGCATTGGCCGAGAACACGCTGCACAGCGGCAGCCACTGCTCAAGTTGCTGGCGCGTCGGCAACGCATCTGCGCCCTTAAACACCTCGACACTAATAAACGGTTTTTGGTCTAACTGCGCCAGCGAACGAATAAACCCAACGTCGGGTTGGTCAGGATGAATGCCCAGGTGAAAGGCCTCGGCCTGTCGGTAATGCGCAGGCAACAGATCCAGCGAGCGATTCAGATGCGCACGCACCGCCGAGAATGGCACGCGCCACACTTGCGTACGTCTCTGGTCACCGTCCACCTCGTCAATAATTTGCCACGCCCGCATCGTCGGCAGCGTCTGGTTAAATCGCAGCCCGCTAATATCTACGCCAGACTGCACAAACCAGCTTGCATCAAAATCCTGGCCCACGCCAGAGGCGATGCCGACTGCATTCACCTCAGCAAACAGCCGCGCCCCAAAACACGTTTGCGGCCCGCCGCCGCCCAGCCAGGCCATGCGCGTGCTGCCGTCGGCAAGTACAACATCGTCCAGAATAATGCTGAATGTTACAAACATAGAAAAATAAAATCGGCTCAGCTTGTTTCAAACTTGAAAGAAGCCGAGCCGTTCAGACAGGGAAATTTCCTCTCGCCACTAACCGCTCTTGCGCCTGCTCGCCAGCTTCAATTCCAATAAGCTGCGCGAGAGTTCGGCCTCGGCCATCGCAAAGTTCTGGTCGTTCTTGTGCTCTTTGATCAGTTGCTCCGCACGCGCCTTCGCATCGTTAGCGCGGGCTTCGTCAATCTCATCGGTCAGAATGCCAAAGTTTGCCAGCAGGGTAATGCTGGTTTGGTTGATGTTGGCAAAGCCCGAGCCAACAGCCATTGAGACGATGCCCTTTTCCGTATGTGCAACCACCTCACCGTTCGAGACCAGTGTGTAGATGGGCGCGTGATGCGGATACACCGTGATTTGACCGTCGGACGCTGGCAAGGTCACATGCGTGCAGTTCGTATCCAGCACCGTTTTTTCAGGGGAGATAACTTTAAGCCTTAGCATCAGGATTTATCAAGACTTCAACACCGAGTCCAGATTGCCCTTCATGTAGAAGCGATCCTCAGGAATGTCATCCAGCTTGCCGTCAATCAGTTGCGCAAAGCCACTCACCGTGTCTTCAATCTTCACATATTCGCCCTTGCGGCCCGTGAACTGCTCAGCGGTCGTAAACGGCTGGGTCAGGAAGCGTTGAATCTTGCGGGCGCGGCCCACGATCAACTTATCTTCGTCAGCCAATTCGTCCACACCCAAAATGGCGATGATGTCTTGCAATTCTTTGTAGCGCTGCAACACGCGCTTTACGCCGTTGGCTACGCGGTAATGCTCCGGGCCAACATAGTTCGGGTCCAACACCCGCGCCGAGGAGGTCAGCGGGTCAATGGCTGGGAACAACGCCTGGTCGGCCAGTGCGCGATCCAGCGACATCTGGCTGTCCAGGTGGGCGAAGGTCGCCACCGGCGCCGGGTCGGTGTAGTCGTCGGCAGGCACATACACCGCCTGCACGCTGGTGATACTGCCTTTGTTGGTCGAGCTGATGCGCTCTTGCAGCGCACCCATTTCGGCGGCCAGCGTGGGCTGGTAGCCCACCGCGCTGGGCACGCGGCCCAACAACGCCGACACTTCCGAGCCGGCCTGCGCGAAGCGGAACATGTTGTCAATAAACAGCAACACGTCTTCGTTGCGCACATCGCGGAAATACTCGGCCATCGTCAACGCCGTCAACGCCGTGCGCATGCGCGCGCCCGGTGGCTCGTTCATCTGGCCGAACACCAGCGCGGTCTTGTCCAACACGCCGCCCTCGTGCAGTTCGCGGTAGAGCGATGTGCCTTCGCGCGTGCGCTCACCTACACCCGCAAACACCGAGTGGCCGCTGTGCACGCGGCCAATGTTGCTGATGAGTTCCGTAATAATCACGGTCTTGCCCGTGCCTGCACCACCGAACACGGCGGTCTTGCCGCCTTTCACAAAGGGCGCAATCAAGTCAATCACTTTGATGCCGGTTTCGAGAATCTCCAACTGCGTGCTCATCTCGGCAAAGGTGGGTGCAAGGCGGTGAATGGGCATCATCTCGGATGTGGCGGCAGGCCCCTGCTCGTCAATCGTCTCGCCCAGCACGTTAAAAATTCGCCCCAGCGTCGCATCACCCACCGGCACACTAATCGGCTTGCGGTCGGTGGTCACCAACATGCCGCGCATCAGACCATCGGTCGGGCCCATCGCAATGGCGCGCACCTGGTTGCTGCTCAAAATCAACGCCGTCTCCAGCGTTAGGTCGCCAACCTTCAGCGCCGAGTAAACCGGCGGCACGTGGTCAAACTCACAATCCACCACCGGGCCAATGACTTGAACGATTTTTCCGTTATCCATAATTAGTTTTCACCCTCACGTTACTCAGCAACAAACTCTTCACGAAAGCATCCTGAGCGAAGTCGAAGGATGCGGACTTGGCTGAGCTTCGCTAGCCAAACTCGACATAGAGCGCATCCTTCGGCTACGCTCAGGATGCTCTGCGAAAGATTTTTTCGCCGTTGCGTAACGTCAGTCCTTTATCCAAAAAGTGTCGCGCTCGCAATGTCAGAAATCTCGTTAGTAATCTTCTCCTGACGAGTCTTGTTGTATTGAAGATTAAGTTCTTTGACGATGCTCACCGCATTGTCGTTGGCGCTCTTCATCGCCACAAAACGGGCGCTGTGTTCAGCCGCCAGCGCATCTTTTAATATCTGGGCCAGCGTGCTCTTCAGATACTCAGTGATGACATATTCCAACACCTGCGCCGGTGAGGGTTCAAAGGTATAGATGGCCTGCGCCTCTTTCGGCTTCTCTTCGCCAACCACGTTCGCCAGGTTCACCGGCAAGAACTGAATCACATTCGGCTGCTGGGTCATCGTGTTAATGAACTTCGCGTATGCGATCCACACCGAGTTGTATTCACCTGCACGATATTGATCCACCACGTTGTTGACCAGTGTCTCCAGTTGGTTGGATGGATAGTCGGCCACCAGCTTCACTTTGCTGCGCAATGCAATGCTGGCGCCCTTCTTGCCAATCGTAATCGCCTCAACATTCTTATCCCGGCAAAAGCGAGATGTAGCGCGATACAGGTTGGTGATGAGCGGCCCGGCCAAACCACGATCGGGCGCAATAATGATGATGAGTTGCTTGGGTGATGCGTTGCCGCTCAGCAAGGGGTTCTGCACATCGTCCGTCGGCAGCTTGCGCAGCGTTTCCACCAGTTCGCTGGCATAAGGGCGGCTCAGCAGCGCATCGTTCTGCGCCTTGCGCATCCGAATCGCCGAGATCATTTGCAAAGCCTTCGTGACCTTGCCAATGTTCTGCGCGCTGCGGGTGCGCTTCTTAATTTCGCGTAGTGAGGCCATTCAAAGTGATTAGTAATTAGTGATGAGTGATTGGCGAATCACCAATCACTCATCACCAATCACCATTTACTAACTAACCAGTTTCTTCACATCCACCGCAATCTGCGTCAGCACGGTTTCGGTCTCAGGCGAGATCAGTTTGGCGGTGCGGATGCCTTCCAGCGGATTGGCTTTTGAGGCGCGCAGTTGCGTCGTAAAGCTATCGGCAAAGCCAGCCAGCTTGTCCAGCGGCACGCCGTCCATGTAGCCATTTTTTGCCAGCCAAATTTGCGCCACCATTTCTTCGAGCGAGAGCGGCGCGTATTGCGGCTGCTTCAGCAACTCGGTCATGGCCTTACCGTTATCCAAGCGCTTGCGCGTATCGGCATCCAACGAGTCCGAGCCGAACTGCGCAAAAGCCGCCAACTCGCGGTACTGCGCCAAGTCCAGCTTGAGCTTGCCAGCCACCTGCTTCATCGCCTTTGTCTGCGCATCGCCGCCCACGCGGCTTACGGACAAACCAACGGCAATGGCCGGGCGGTTACCCGCGTTGAACTGGTCGGGGTCAAGGAAGATTTGGCCGTCCGTGATCGAAATCACGTTGGTTGGGATGTACGCCGAGATGTCGTTGGCTTGCGTCTCGATCACCGGCAATGCCGTGAGCGAGCCACCGCCCAGCGAATCCTTCATGCGGGCCGCGCGCTCCAGCAAGCGGCTGTGCAAATAGAAAATGTCGCCGGGGTAAGCCTCGCGGCCCGATGGGCGGCGCAGCAGCAACGACAGTTGGCGATAGGCCCAAGCGTGTTTCGTCAGATCGTCGTAAACAATCAGCACGTCTTCGCCGCGATCCATAAAGTACTCGCCCAACGCACAGGCCGTAAACGGGGCCAAATATTGCAGCGAGGCCGTGTCCGAACCAGAGGCAGCAACCACGATGGATGAACCCATCGCGCCCATCTCGGTCAGCTTGCCCACCACTTGCGCAATCTTAGATGCCTTCTGGCCGATGGCGACGTAAATGCTAATCACGCGCTTCTCGCCTTTTTGCAGGCGCTGGTTGATGTTGTGCTGATTGATCATCGCATCAACGGCCAGCGCGGTTTTGCCCGTGCCGCGGTCGCCAATGATCAACTCACGCTGCCCGCGACCCACTGGCACGAGCGCATCAATCACTTTGATGCCAGTCTGCATGGGTGTGCGCACGTCCTGGCGCTTAATCACGCCGGGTGCCACTTTCTCCACCAACATCATTTGGGTGTCGGCGTTGTCGGTGATGGGTGCGCCGTTATCAATCGGGCGCAACAGGGCATCGGTCACGCGCCCAATCAACTGAAGCGAGCATTTGACCGAGAGAATTTGGCCGGTGGCTTCCACTTTGTCGCCGGTCTGCAAGTGGGTAATCTCGCCCAGCGCCACAATGTCTACCTGGGCTTCCTTCAAGTTAAACACCACGCCCGGCACGTTACCCGGCAACATGATGATCTCGCCCATCTTGGCCTCGGACAAGCCATCGCTGATGATGACGCCATCGCCTACGCTGGTAATGGTGCCAGTGCTCTTGAACTGGGGGCGCTCGCTGGCTTGACTGATTTGAGCCAGGATATCTTGAGTAATCTGATCAATGTTAAGCATAAATCTTCCTCAATTTGCTCTGAACAGATGTGTCTAACACCTGGTCGCCATGCGTAATTCTGAGGCCACCGATTAGCTCAGGGTTCACCTTGAACTGTATCTCGCCGGAATGCGGTTTGCTGGACAGCGTGCTGAGTACAGCTTGCTTGTCGGCAGCCGAGAGCGCGATAGCGGACTCGACCAAAATTTCCGGCAACTGCGGCTCTAACTCGTTGTTCAGAATAGCCAGCACGTCGCGCAGCAAATGGCGCTTGTCTTGGTTGTCGAGGTAGCGCAAGAACCCGGCGGCAATCTCGGCGCTTTCAGAATGGTCAGCCATAAATCTTGTTTAGTTCTGCTTGAGGGCGTTAATGCTGGCCTCGACCTGCGCCTGTTGCCATTTCGGATCAGCGGCCTTGTCGGACAAGAGCTGATTGACGATGGACTGGGCGATGGCTTTGGCGTGCATCGCCACTTCGGCTTCGGCGCTCACTTTTTCTTGCTCGATGCGTTTCTGGGCGATGGCGACTTCGGCATTGGCGGCTTCTTTGGCCTTGCTCACCAAATCGGCCTTGGTTGCAGCAGCGGCATCTTTGGCTTCGGCCAACATGCGCTGAGCCTCTTCGGCAGTCTTCTTCTGAGCGGCTTTTTGTTCCTGCTCAATCATCTGCAAACGCGTCTCGATTTCTGCTTTGTCGGCAAATGTTTTGCTGATCGCTTCTCTGCGTTCTTCCAACGCGGCCTTGAGCCTGGGGTACAAGAACCGGCTGAACACAAAGTAGACAATGGCAAAGCTAATCATCTGGGCGATGATCAGGATTGGATTGATACCGAGTGATTCCAACATA